>JAHHSJ010000049.1 GCA_020025295.1 Oscillospiraceae bacterium
GTTCCAGTTCCGCAACAAGCCGTTCCATCTCCGCAACCAGTCCGTTCCATCGCAGGTTTTCCGTCCTTTTGTGCTTATTTTTGCAAGGTGTCTTGCATAACAGCGAATCTTCTGCGAAAAGTTCAAAAATTTCGTACATCCCTGCCATTCCTTTTTCTGGATCGTTCGTGTATACTAAATCATAGATGAGCCATCTTTAGATTCGCCATGCTATGCGTGGCAGGGAAGGATTTTTTGATATTCATGTCAAGCGGTAAACGCCAAAAAACCGAAAAGGAGCTGCTGCTGCTCTCCTTTTTCGCCGGCCTTGTGCTGGCCATCGCAGAGCTGATCTTCTCCATCTTCAGCCACTCTCAATCCGTGCTGATGGACGCCGTCTACGACGCCACCGAGCTGATTTTCATTGCGCTGATTCTGTTCCTCACGCCCCTGTTCTACAAGCCGGTGTCGGAAAAGCACCCCTTTGGCTTCTTTCAGGTAGAGTCCATCTTCCTGATCGTCAAGGGCTTCATGCTGCTGGCGGTCAGTGTCAGCGTCACCGCCGGGGTCATTGAGTCGCTGCTCAGCGGCGGCAACCCGGTCGACGGCCTGCAAATTGCCATGTTCCAGTTCTTTCAGGCCATCGTCAGCATCGTCATCTACACCGTGATGCGCAAACGGAACACCGCTCTCTGCTCCCCCACGGTGGACATGGAGATTTTAGGCTGGAAAATCGACATCGCATACAGCGGCGGTCTTGCTGCCGCCTTTCTGGCCTCCCGTATTCTGGACCGTACCCCGCTGGCCTTTATCGCCCCCTACTTTGACCAGATCATGGCTATCCTCATTATGCTGTTCATGCTGCCGGAAACGGTGCGAATGCTCTGGGGCGCCATCAAGGATGTGTTCCTCTTCCCCCCGGAGGAGGAAACCGTGTCCAAAATCAAAGAGGTGTGCAGCGCCATTATGGAAGAAAGTGCGCTGGACCCGGTGTTTTTCGACATCACCCGAACCGGGCGGCACATCTGGGTGTCCATCTACTTCACCACAGAAAAAACCACTCTGTCTGTCAGCGCCCTGAAGGCCATCAACGACAACATCAATCAGGAAGTGGGAAACTATTTTGAAAATTGCAGCTGTGAGCTGATTTTGGACTCCTAACGGCGGTCATTTTCTTTCTGATAATAATTATTTTTGCATGGTATCGCCGGAATTCGTCCTTTTACGACGAATTCCGGCACTCTTTTGTAAAAACGAAACATTTTTAGTAATTTTGCAGTATTCCCCCTTTCAATTTCAAAGATTTTTTGGTATACTTCTCCATGCCAAAGAAAATAGAAAGGGATGTTTCTTATGAACTGTAAGCAGTTGAATGAAAAGGTCGCTATCGTTACCGGTGCCGGTCAGGGCATCGGCAAGGGCATTGCCCTCTGTCTGGCACAGCGCGGCGTCAAGGTGGTCTGCACCGGTCGTCGTGAGGCCCCCATCGAGGCCACTGTGGCTGAGATCAAGGCCGCCGGCGGTGAAGGCTTCGCCATGACCTGTGACTCCGCTGATCGTGCCCGAGTCAAGGAAGTGGTCGCCAAGACCGTCGAAACCTACGGCACCGTGGATGTGGTGGTCAACAACGCTCAGGCCGTCGCCAAGTCCGCCCCCGTGGAAGAGGTTACCTACGAGCTGATGTATCTCGCCTGGTCCACCGGCTGCATCGGTTCTCTGAACTTCATGCAGGAGTGCTTCCCCTACATGAAGGAGCAGGGTGAAGGCCGTGTGATCAACTTCGCTTCCGCCACCGGTATGTTCGGCTACGCCGGCAATCTGGCCTACGGTTCCAACAAGGAGGCCATCCGTGGCCTGACCAAGATCGCCGCCAAGGAGTGGGGTCAGTACGGCATCACCGTCAACTGCATCCTGCCCGGTGCCGAGTCTCCTGCCGCTCAGGAGTGGGCCAAGAAATTCCCCGAAAAATATGCCGCCATTCTGGCACAGCAGCCCATGCGCCGCATGGGTGACGCCGAGTCCGACATCGCACCTGTGGTCGCCTTCCTGGCCGGCCCCGATTCCAAGTTCTATTCCGGACAGTGCATGCTGTTGGACGGCGCTTATTCCATCGCTCCCTAATTGAGATTTCCTTAAAAGGAACGCAGTCGCTGATTTTCAGCGGCTGTGTTTCTTTTTATTCTCGTCAATTGTGCTAAAAAAATTATTTTCCCTTCTTAATTTGTGTACTTGCGGAGCGAATGAATTCATCCTATAATCTTAGTTATATTTTAATATGTATTTTGTTTAAGGAGGGTTTCTCTTGTCTAAGCCGATTCAGCCCATGTACTCTGGCCCAATTTGGAAGCGCATGACTTTTTTTGCACTTCCCATCTTTTTCGGCAATTTATTCCAGCAGCTGTACAGCACCGTCGACTCCCTCATCGTCGGCAACTATCTGGGCAGCAGCGCTTTGGCCGCTGTCACCTCCTCCGGCAGTCTGATCTTCCTGCTGATCGGCTTCCTCAGCGGCATTGCCTCCGGTGCCGGCGTCGTGATTGCCCGATACTTCGGCGCAGAGGATATTCAGGGGATGCGGCGTGCCATCCACACCACGGTAGCCGCCGGTCTGGTGGCCGGTGTGGTCATGACCGGCGTGGGTATGTTTGCCTCGCCTTACATTCTGGCATGGATGGGAACCCCTGCCAGCGTCATCCCGGAATCCACCACCTACCTCAGCATTTACTTTTCCGGCTCTGTCGGCCTGATTATGTACAATGTCTTTGTGGGCATTTTGCAGGCCGTGGGCGACAGCCGTCACCCTCTGTACTATCTGATCGCCTCCTCCGTCATCAATCTGGGTCTGGATGTGCTGTTCATCGGCGTGTTCCACACCGGTGTGGGCGGAGCTGCTGTGGCCACCGTCATCTCTCAGGTGGCAAGTGCCTGCTTCTGCTTCATCCAGTTGACCAAAACCAAGGAGGTCTACCGCCTGCGCGTGAAGGAAATTCACTTCCACTCGGTGGAACTGAAACAGATCATCCGCATCGGTCTGCCCTCCGGTGTGCAGAACTCCATCATCGCCTTTGCAAACTTGGTGGTGCAGTCCAACATCAACTCCTTCGGCGAAATGGCAATGGCTGGCTGCGGTGCCTATAACATTGCAGAAGGCTTCGGCTTCCTGCCCATCACCAGCTTCACCATGGCTCTGACCACCTTCATCAGCCAGAATCTGGGCGCCAACCAGCTGGAGCGTGCCAAAAAGGGCGCGCGCTTCGGCGTGGTGACCACGGTGGCGCTGGCAGAGGTGATCGGCCTTGTGATCTTCTTCTTTGCCCCTCAGATCATCTCCGCCTTCGACTCTGACCCCGGCGTGATTCAGTACGGTGTGGCCAAAGCTCATGTTTCCACCCTCTTCTTCTGTCTGCTGGCCTTCACCCACGCCATGGCCGCCATCTTCCGTGGTGCCGGCAAATCGCTGGTTCCCATGTTTGTCATGCTGGCCTTCTGGTGCATCGTCCGTGTGTCCTTCCTTGTGATTATGATCCCTCTGACCCACAGCATTCAGGTGGTCTACTGGGTGTATCCCCTCACTTGGTTCCTCAGCTCCACCGCCCTGCTGATCTACTACAAAAAGGCAAACTGGCTGCCGCAGGAAGCAGCGTAACGATAAAAAGGAGTGTTATCCATGAACATCCTGCTTTTGAACGGCAGTCCCCGTCCCAAGGGCAACACCCGCTCCCTGCTGGAGCGTTTGATCCCCCGGCTGGTGCAGCAGGGCCACCAAGTGGAACTGCTCACCGTCAGCAGCTTAAACCTGTCCAACTGTCTGGCCTGTGACGGCTGTGCCAAAAACGGCGGTCACTGTGTCCGCCCCGACGACACCGACGCCGCCATGGATAAAGTGGCTCAGGCGGATGCGGTCGTCTTTGCCACCCCCGTCTACTTCTGGGGCATCACCGCTCAACTGAAGCTGCTGCTGGACAAATTTTACTCCCGGGACACGCAGTTCACGGAGATGCACAAGCGGATGGGACTGCTGACTGTGGGCGGTGCGGAATTGACGGACCCCCAGTATCGCCTGATTCAGGAGCAGTTCACCTGCATTGCTGACTACCTCCACTGGGACCTGCGTTTCTCTGTTTCCTTCTCCGCCTCGGACCCCGGCGAGGTGCTGACTCAGCCGGATGTGGACCAGAAGCTGGACGAGGCCTGCCGTGCCTTGACCTAAAGGGTCCCTTTCCCCGATTTTTCTGCCGCAGCAGAGCGTTTTTCTACGCCTGCTGCGGTATTTTTTTGTTCTGATGTTTGAATTTTCTCATAGCGTGTAGTAGAATAGAAAAAACAAACTTTCACCCTTTATTCTGCGGCAGTTATGCCCCCAAGTATTGTGAGGTTACACTATGAGAATTATTACCATCAGCCGTGAGTTCGGCAGCGGCGGCCGAGAACTGGGCAAGCGTATGGCCGATGAGCTTGGCTTCGATTACTATGACAAAGAGATCATCCACGCCATTGCCTCCCACAACGGCATGGACGAAAACTATGTGCACTGGGCTCTGGATCAGCACGGCTGGCAGAACATTCCTCTGACCTTCCGCAACTCCTTCTCCAGTGTGTCCATCCAGTCCGCCCAGACCGGTCTGCTGCTGGAGCAGAAGCGAGTCATTGAGGACATCGCCAAGACCGGCAAGGACTGCATCATCGTCGGTCGGAACGCCGATGTGCTGCTCCGGGACTATCACCCCTTCAACCTGTTTGTCTGTGCCGACATCGATGCCCGTGTGCGCCGCTGCATGGACCGGGCCAAGGAGGGTGAGGACCTGACCGCCAAGGAGATGGAGCGCAAGATCCGCAACATCGACCGAGGCCGTGCTCACACCCGTGACATCATCTCCAACAGCCGCTGGGGTGAGCGCACTGCCTATCACCTGACGGTCAACACGACGGATTGGAACATCAAGGAGCTGACCCCTGTGGTGTCCGCATTTGCCAAGTGTTGGTTTGAACGCGAGCTTAAATGATTCAACTTTCGGACCATTTTGACTTCAAGAAGCTGCTGCGGTACACCTTTCCCTCCATCATCATGCTGATTTTCACCTCGATTTACAGCGTGGTGGACGGCTTCTTTGTGTCTAACTTCGTCGGTAAGACCCCCTTTGCCGCCTTGAATCTGGTTTATCCCATCGTAATGCTGCTTGGCAGTGTGGGATTTATGTTCGGAACCGGCGGCAGTGCCCTGATTGCCAAGACCATGGGTCAGAATCAGCAGCGGGAGGCCAACGAGATCTTCTCTCTTCTAATCTGGGTCTCTCTTGCCTGCGGTATGGTCCTGGGTGTTTTGGGCACCATCTTCCTCCGCCCCATTGCCATTTTCCTCGGTGCGGAGGGGGAACTGCTGGAACAATGCCTGATTTACGGTCGCATCGTCCTGATGGCGGTTCCTTCCTACATTCTTCAATACGAATTTCAATGTCTGTTCTCCGTGGCGGAAAATCCCCGTCTGGGCCTGCACTTTACTCTGCTCGCCGGCATCACCAATATGGTGCTGGACGCCCTGTTTGTGATGGTATTTCACTGGGGGCTTGCCGGTGCAGCCGCTGCCACCTCCCTGAGTCAGTGTGTGGGCGGCGTCCTGCCCCTCATCTACTTTGCCCGGAGAAATCCAAGTCCGCTCCGTCTGGTGCGGCCCAAGTGGGACTTCAAGTCTCTGACCAAGGTGTGCTCCAACGGCGTTTCCGAGCTTTTGAGCAACATCTCCATGTCCTTTGTCAGCGTGCTGTATAACTTTCAGCTGCTCCACTATGCCGGAGAAAACGGCGTTGCCGCCTACGGTGTGCTGATGTATGTGGGCTTCATCTTCCTCAGCATCTTTATCGGCTACTCGGTGGGTGTGGCGCCGGTCATCAGCTATCACTTTGGCGCGCAGTGCCTTACTGAGCTTCGGAGCCTGTTCCGAAAGAGTCTTGTGATCATCAGTTTCTTTGCACTCACCATGTTTTCCGCCGCTCTGCTGCTGGCAAAGCCGCTGGCCTTGCTCTTTGTGGCCTACGACCCGGAGCTGCTGGACATGACTGCGCGGGGACTGCAGATTCTGTCCTTCTCTTTCCTGTTCATCGGCTTCGCCACCTTCAGCTCTGCCTTTTTTACCGCCCTCAACGACGGCAAGGTTTCCGCTTGCATTTCCAGCCTTCGCACGCTGGTGTTTCAGGTGGCTGCCGTGCTGATCCTGCCCTTCCTCTTTCAGCTGGACGGCATCTGGGCAGCCAATGTGGCAGCCGAGGCTATGGCGGTCATTGCCGCAGGGTTCTTCCTGCTGGCAAACCGGAAAAAATATCATTACTTTTGATCTATCCCAACGGGCGGCACCGATTGTGCCGCCCGTTTTCTGTGTTTCCTCCCTTCTTCATCAAAATCCATCGTTGCCTTTCCCCGGGGTTGCCGATATAATGTTAGGCAGATATATCAGCACTTTTTCGGGAGTTTTTCCCGTTCCCCATCACTATCTTTGGCTGCAAAGGAAGAAAGGAAGTCTGTCCGCATGGCAAAGTATCTGCTCTCTCTGGATCAGGGTACCACCAGTTCCAGAGCGATTTTATTTGACGAACATCAGAAGATCGTGGGCGTCAGCCAGAAAGAATTTACCCAGCATTTTCCACAGGACGGCTGGGTAGAGCACAACCCCATGGAAATTTGGTCCAGCCAGTACTCCGTGATGATGGAAGTGATTGCCAAAACCGGCATTGAACCCCGGGACATCGCCGGTATTGGCATCACCAACCAGCGTGAGACTACCATTCTCTGGGACCGGGAGACCGGCATGCCCATCTACAACGCCATTGTGTGGCAGTGCCGCCGCACGGCGGACATTGTGGATCAGCTGGTAGCGGATGGACTGGGGGAGCACATCAAAAAGACCACCGGTCTGATTCCCGACGCTTACTTCTCCGCCACCAAGATCAAGTGGATTCTCGACCATGTGGAGGGCGCCCGGGAAAAGGCCCGCCGCGGCGAGGTGCTGTTTGGAACGGTGGACAGCTGGCTGCTGTGGAAGCTCACCAACGGCAAGGTCCATGTCACCGACTACACCAACGCCAGCCGTACGATGATTTTCGACATTCACAAGCTGGACTGGGACGAAACCCTGCTCGAGGCGCTGGATATCCCCCGTGCCATGCTGCCGGAGGTCCGCAGCAGCAGCGAAATCTACGGCTACACCGACATTCAGGGCATCCGTGTCCCCATCTGCGGCATTGCCGGTGACCAGCACGCCGCTCTCTTCGGGCAGACCTGCTTTGACCCCGGCGACATCAAAAACACCTACGGCACCGGCTGCTTCCTGCTGATGAACACCGGCGACACCCCCTTTGAGAGCAAAAACGGCCTGCTGACCACCATCGCTGTGGGACTCAACGGCAAGGTGCAGTACGCCTTGGAAGGCTCCGTGTTCGTGGGCGGTGCCGTCATTCAGTGGCTCCGGGACGAGCTGCGGTTCTTCTCCGAGAGTCGGGATGCGGAATACTATGCGCAAAAAGTGCCGGATAACGGCGGCGTTTATCTGGTGCCGGCCTTCACCGGTCTGGGCGCACCCTACTGGGATATGTACGCCAGAGGCTGCATCGTCGGCATTACCC
This sequence comes from Oscillospiraceae bacterium, assembly GCA_020025295.1. Classification (GTDB taxonomy): domain Bacteria; phylum Bacillota; class Clostridia; order Oscillospirales; family Oscillospiraceae; genus UMGS1766. Next base: position 7,593 of record JAHHSJ010000049.1, read on the forward strand.
GTGGCACCACCCGGGAGCACATCATCCGGGCGGCGCAGGAGTCCATCGCCTATCAAGTGGCAGACTTGGCCTCTGCTATGGAGGCGGACACCGGCTTGAAGCTCCGCTCTTTGAAGGCGGACGGCGGCGCCAGCCGGGACAGCTTCCTCATGCAGTTTCAGGCAGATATGCTGGGCTGTCAGGTCCGCCGCCCCGCCATCCGGGAGACCACCGCACTGGGCGTGGCCTATCTGGCCGGACTGGCTTCCGGAGTCTGGTCCTCGCAGGAGGAAATCCGCTCGCTCTGGGTCTGCGACCGGGATTTTGAACCGAATATGCCTGCCGACGAGCAGTGCAGGCTGATGAACGCATGGCACAAGGCGGTGGGACGCAGCATGGATTGGGCCAAATAATCCCATTTCCCCCACTTTCTCCCCCTTTTCCGGTTGAGTTTCGGTATTTTCTGTGCTATAATACCTTGCTTATGTTTTTAATTTTGATGGAGGCGCATCTATGAGAGAATACGATCAGCCTACACTGCACCGTGTGCAGCAGCTGGAATTGATGATCCTGCGTGATTTTATGCAGTTCTGTGACCAGAACGGCCTGCAGTATTTTGGTCTGGCCGGCACCGGCATCGGCGCAATCCGGCATCAGGGCTTCATTCCTTGGGACGATGACATTGATGTAGGTCTGCCCCGTAAGGACTACGAAACCTTCGTCAAGCTGGCCACCGAACAGCTCAGCGACAAGTACATCATTATGAATCCGGAATATGACTCCAACTTCCCCCTGATGACCACCCGTATGATGCTCAAGGGCACCAAGTTCCGTGAGGAATCCCTGAAGGACATCGACTGCGAGCTGGGTATCTTTCTGGACATCTACGCCTACGATCAGCTCAGTGATGATCCCAAGGAGTACAAGAAGCAGTGCCGTCAGGCCTTCCTTCTGGGCAAGCTTCTCATTCTCCGCAGCGTTCCCTTCCCGGTGCTGCCCTTCAAGGGCTGGAAGGCCAAGCTGGTCCATGTGATTACTGCCATCACCCACGGCCTTATGGTGCTGTTCCATATCTCCAAGCCTTGGCTGGCCAAGAAGTGCAAGGAGGTAGCCATGCGCTATGATGACGCTCCCACCACGGAGAAGATCGGCTATCTCTACGAAACCTTCCCCGATACCGACCAGTATCTCCAGAAGGACCTCTTCCCCCTGAAGAAGTACCCCTTTGAGGATGTGGAGCTGCCCTTCGGCAACAATTTGCCTGCAAACCTCACCAACCTGTTTGGTGACTTCATGCAGCTGCCCCCTCCTGAAAAGCGCAAGAACCACTTCCCCTACGAGCTGGACTTCGGCCCCTACGGCGAGGTTCCCGTGGAGGAGCTGGCTAACATGGGGCACTTTCCCCGGAAGTAAACGGTTCCGGGCTTCTCCCCAAGCGGTCCAACACAAACTCAATGCAATCTGACCCGATTGGTCAGCAGAAACAGGGCAGTTTCCCCATCTTCGGAAGCTGCCCTGTTCTTTTTTGAAAAATTTTTCTTCCATTTTGAAGTCAAAACGCACCCTCTCTCGTTTTCATACACAGAGGGGCAAGGAAAGGCGGTGAGGCAGCAGCGTGACAACCCTACAATTCAGCAAAATCGTAAAGCAATATCAGGCATTGGTCTACACCGTCTGCAATCAGCTGGTGCAGGATCACGCACTGGCCGAAGATCTGACGCAGGAAACCTTCCTCTCCGCCTACACCCACATGGATTCCTGTCCGCCGGAGCAATACAAGCCATGGCTCATCCGAATCGCCTCCAACAAGGCCACCGACCATCTCCGCTCCGCATGGCACCGCAAGGTGACGGCGCCGGGAGAAGAAACCCTGGCCTTGCTGCCCCGAGACGGCCCGCTCACGGTGCCCGGTCCCGAGGAACTGGCGCTCAGCCGCTCCGAGGCCGACGCCATCCGTCAGCTGGTGCTGGACCTCAACGAACCCTACTTAACCGTCTCCCGCCTCTTCTTTTTGGAGGAAAAAACCGTCGATGAGATTGCCCTTCTCCTCCACCGACCGAAAAAGACGGTTCGCACCCAGCTCTATCGAGCAAAACTCCTGCTGCAACAGCAAATCAAAGAAAGGAGCGGCACAGGATGAATGAATTATTTTTGAATGACGGTCACCTCACTGACTATGCGCTGTCCGCTCTGATGGGCGGAACGCTGGACGACCTGCAGCGGCTGGAGGTGGGCGAACACCTCAGCTTCTGCGACCACTGTCTGGAGCGCTATTCGGACTTGCTCACCATCGACACGCTGGAACCGCCCTCCCGGGAACTCACCCCCGAGGTCATGCAGCGCATCCGGCGAAAAAAGTGGCGCACCTCCGTTCGACGCTATACCGCCGCTGTGGCGGCAGTAGCCATTGGCAGCTCTCTCTGGTACAGCGGCCTGCTCAGCGCCATGGGCGACACCATGCTGCAGCCCCACATACCGGAACAGCCTGCCGCTCCCGTCTCTGCCCAGCAGGATGAAGTGGCCGTCATCAGCGAAACGATCCAAACGACCGTGGATCAGTGGTCGATGAAGGTGCAGAGTGCAGCCGCCTCTGCCTTCCGCTCTCCTGACTATCGTCCCGACCAAATTCAAACCAACCAAATGGAGGATCATCAATGAAACGCAACACATTTTTGACTTATCTCTTTTCCCTGTGTCCCGGTGCCGGGCAGATGTATCAGGGTTACATGAAGCGCGGCCTGTCCCATATTTTGCTCTTTATCATCCCCATCATGCTGGGCGCTGTCTTTATGCCTGCTCTGGTAGCGCTGGCTGCGGTGGTTTTCATGTACAGCTTCTTTGATTCCATCAATCTCCGGGCTCAGATCGTGGCCTATTTCAACGGCACCGGCGAGCCCCTGCCTGCCGATGACTTCCTGATCCATGTGAAGATTGATGAGCTGAATCTCAACCAGCTGCTCAAGGGCAAGAACAAGCTGATCGGCTGGGGCCTGCTGCTGCTGGGCGTGGCTGGTCTTTACAAGTCCGTGGCGGAGCCTCTGCTCCTCTCCATTGTCAACCTGCTGCCTGATTCCCCCCTCGCTTGGACGCTTCACCGCATCATCTACTCTCTGCCCGGCATTGCACTGGGTGTGGTGTTCGTGCTGGTGGGCCTTTGGATGATCCGGGGCGGCAAAGAACAGCCGGAGCAGGACTTTGAACCCTTCGGAGGTGATCACGATGACGAATAATACCGATCATCTCACCGAAGCGGCGGAGTTTATCCCCGACACTCCTTCCTCTTCCACGGTTGTCCCAAAGAGCCCCCGGTATGTGGGACGCATCACGCTTGGCGTGGCGCTCATTTTCGTGGGTGTGGTCATCACCCTCAGCCTGTTCCTGCCGGGCCAGCGCATCCTCTTCCTGATTCAGCTGCTTCCCCTGATTCTGGTAGCACTGGGCGTGGAGGTGCTGGTGTCCTCTGCCCGTCACAAGGACCGCCCGGTGAAGGTGGGCTTTGGGCTGACCCTGCTGTCCCTGCTGCTGATTGCAGGCTCGGTGTGCTCTGCCATGGTGCCCGTCCTGTGGGAGAATTATGGCCCTCCCTACCAGAACGCCCGCAATGCCCGGGAGCAGGCACTGGAGGACGACATCTATGCTGTGCTGGACCGCTCCCTGCTGGACCGGGTCAGCGTGTCCGCTTCGCCCGAAGGCTTTCTCGATAACCCCACCGCCATCGCCTACATCGACCTGATGGGAGATTATACCGACGAAGCTGCCTTTGCGGAAACGGTGGCTCCCATGGTGCAGGCACTCTCCGGCATGGGGCTGGAAAACCTGAGTTTCCGTGCCTCCAACACCACCGACACCTGGTCACTGGAGCTGGTTCGGGCATTGATCCAGAGCGACACCGCCCCGGAGGAGCTGGCTCCCCGGGTGCGCCACGAACGCTTCTATCTGAACGAGTACGGCTCCATGGTCAGCACCGAAGCCGAAGCCTATGACGAGATGGTGGAGCAAGGTCTGCTGGTCAGCGCCGACGGACTGAAGCAAGCCCGTCAGGAAGGCTGGAACGAAGGCTATCAGCAGGGTGTTTCCGACCTGCGGGAAGAGCAGGAACCCAACGACAGCGCAAACCTTTCCTAAACCGCAAAACCGCCGCATGGAAGAAGCTCTTCCATGCGGCGGTTTCCTGTATCGCTGCGTGATTCTTATTCTGTTTCGGATTCGGAGATCTGCCAGTCGCGAGCGTCTCCCATATAGACCCGATCCATCTGCAAAAACTGGGTGTCGTAGTAGTTTGAGCGCTTGCCCAGCTCCACATTCATCTTGTCATATCCACCGGACCGCTCCGCCAGCGTGGGCTGCATCGAAAAGAGGTTGACGCCCAGCGCCAGACGATCCCCTTCAATCTCACAGCCCATGGCCGCCAATGTGGTGGGGAACATATCAAAGGGGGTTATCAGACGGTTTTTGCTCCGCTGCGGCGTAACAGGGGCATTGATGATGCAGTTATAGACGCACCGATCATAGCCATCGAGCATATTGCGGTCAAAAAATGCGCCGTCCATCGACTGGTGGTCACCGCAAATGACCACAGTCGTATTCTCATAGAAATCCTGCTGCTTGAGCCAGTCCACAAACTCCGCCACCTGACGGCTGGCACAGGCCGCCACATTGGAATAGGTTTCCGGGAACTCACACTGGCACAGGTCGCAGACATAGCCGCCCACATGGTGGGTATCCACCGTCAGCATGGTGAAGGCAAAGGGCTCATCCCGCTTGGCCAGTTCCGTCAGCTCCTGCTTGGCGTACTCATAGAGATGCAGATCCTCCATGCCCCACCAAACCACATAATCCTCCGGTACAATGCCGTCGGCCCGAGCGCTGTACAGATCGTAGATGCGGTCCACCCCGTGCTGGGCGTAATATTTGTCCCGACCGCCAAAGCTGGCGTCCGAACCCACCATCAACGCCTGATAATAGCCGTTTGCGTGGAGGACATCCTGCAAATTGGTAATGCCGGGCAGGAACTCCGTCAACTCACCGAAGGAATTGCCTTCCATGGTATCGCCGAGGGGGATACCTGCCGTCTGAGCCACCATGCCCCCCACCGTCCATGTGGCGCCGGTGGTTCTGGACCAGCCGCCCACACCATCATTCTGCGAGAAGTTGATGTTCTCCTCCGCCAGCTGGTAAAGCTCCGGGATGCTGTTATAGGGCTGACCACCACCCTGTTCCGGGGACATAAAGGTGGTTTCCATGGACTCCATCAGGATATAGATCAGGTTGCGCTTCTGCTCCGGGAATGTGATGACTGTCTGATCCGGCGCCAGATACTCGGTTTCGTAAAGGCTGCCCACCTGAAGCTTGCCCCGAATCCACTGGGGAATCTCCGCCATGGCGGCGCCGGAAATCATCAATGTCACGCAGATCACTCCCGCCACTGCTCGCCGCATCCACTTGGTCAACGGAAGAGGCAGCACCGTCACCAATTCGCCATCTTTCCGAGAAATGCGAAGAGGACTGGGTAAAAACAGCAAGCACCAGCTCACCGCCGCAGAAGCAGCCGCCGGCAAAAATCCCTTCCACAGGTAGCTGTAAACCAGTTCCGGCTCTACCCCGTTCAGTCCGCCGGTCATGGTGAACAGGATGGCATCAAAGCCCACCCGGCCATAAACGCCAACATACCATTTTGCGGCCCAAAATGCCACAAAAGAAATCAGCAGAAGCAACCCGGCCACGGCTTTTTCAATCCAAGCTTTTGTTTGTGTTTTCAAACCAATTCTCCTATACTTAATGATTTTATAATATATGATTATACCTGTTTTCAGCAAAATAGTCCAGTATATCCAAAGATGTTTCGTTTTTCGTTCTTATTTCCCTGTTTTAACCAATTTGCGGCAGGTATTCTGTTCCCTATCCGCAACAAAAAAGGCCGCTCAGAGTAAATCTCTGAGCGGCCTTTGCCGTTGCTAAAAACTTACATTTCATTTTGTCCGCCTCGGCTGAGGGCGAGGTAGAGGTTGGCGTCCGTCTGCATCTTGTAGGGATTCACAAAGAACACAGCCAGCAGGCCAAAGGTCAGGCCGGCCAGCAGATTCCAGCCGATAAAGGACAGATCCAGCACAAAAGCGTTCCACTTCTGACCCTTCATCATGTCCCGGCTCTTCTGCAAGGCTTCCGCCGTGCTCAGCTCAGGATGCTCCGCCAGCAGGTATGGCACCATACGATAGCGGTACGCCGCCACAACACCGGGGAAGAAAAACAGCAGCGTCCAGAGGACGATATACAGATCCGTCATGAACATGGTCTTTACATTGGTTTTGTAATTGAGACCAAATCCACTGCCCAGCTCATCCAGAGAAGCGGGCTGCTGTGCATTCACCAAAGAGAACCGGCGCACACCCACCATCAAGGGATTAAACACAAGTACCTGAAGCAAAATGGCCGCAACCAGAACGACAAGCACTATGCCCAGCATCGTCGACAGGATGACCCAGATCATGTTCCCGTCCAGCCCAGCCAGCCAGTCGGCCTTTGCTTCAAATCTGCCGTTTTCTATGCTGACATTGACCTTCGGCGTTCCGGCCCCGGCGGTCAGCACCATCAGCAGCAGGCCCACCAGCACGCTTTTCCAGTAATTCCGCCGCAGCGCATCCTTGGCGTTTTTCTTCAGTATCGCACGCGTGTACATATAGATACCTCCTCCGAAGTTTTCCTCATTATATCCTTTTTTCATTTTCGAAACAATATATTTTTTCTTAAGGTGGACTTTTGTTTTTTCTCCGCCCCTATGCTATACTCATAGCAAATATACCGTTCAAAGGAGTCCTATGTCATGTTGAATGTCACGCTGATCTCCCAGCGAGTGCAAGAGATTCATTTCGTCAACCACATCGAAACCGCCGGCAAGATCGAAATGACCAACCGGTTCCACTTCCATGTCAACTTCTCCGACGACAACCGCAGCTGCCGTGCCGAGCTTTACCAGTCCGCCCAGAAGAAGGACGACCCGGATCAGCTCTTCCTGTCCGGCGCCATCGTGGGTATCTTCCGGCTGGAGGGAATGGAGACCGATCAGGACAAACGGGTGGCCCATGTCCTCTGCTACGACCAGCTGTTTCCCTACCTCCAAAGCATGCTCACCTTTGTGGCCTCCGGCTCCGGTCTGCCCGCATTTCTGATTCAAAAGCGAGCCATGGACCCCAACCAGATCGTGCTGAACCACCCGACACCCGAGGAATCTCTCCCCATCGTGTGACCCGTCAGACCCACCCCCACGGCAGAAGTTTTTTCTGCCGTGGTTTTTTCTCTTGACGCATTAGAACATATGTGCTATATTACATTCCAGAACAAGTGTTCTAGTTTTATTTGGTTTACACTTGGTTTCCATAAGATTTCATAACGCCATTGGGTTTACCATAATTCAACATATTGTGCTTTATTGTTTTGATTTTAGAATAAAAAAACTATATTTTGTGATAATATCTCGGTTTTGCTCTTTACGAATCCCCCCACTTGTGGTATAGTCTGTATGAACCGAAGAAGGCACTGTTGCCCCGCCCTCTCCGAGAAAGGGCGGTTCTCAAGTTCAAATCTCCCACCCCGACCGATTGATTTCCGCTTCTTCGTCCGTTTTATGGGACTGTTTTCGGGGTATGATCTAGTTATAAAAAATCCGTCGCAAAGGAGGCATGGCTTTCATGAAAACGCTCTATTTCAAAACCAATCACTTTGTCCACAGAGACGGCAATGTGATCGACTTCACCGAATACCGCAATCGTATGCAGCACGCTAAAGCCGTTCCTGCCGCCGTGGGTGACGAAGTGAGCTATCAGTGGGAAACCGACGACTCCGTCTGGCACAGCAAGGAATCCGCCCCCAAGGCCGTCCGCGCCAAACGAGTGCAGCACAGCTCTGTGGCAGACAAGCTTCCGGCACTGGTGGAGAAATTCCGGCAGTACCCTCTGGCCGACAAGCTGGAAATCGCCGCTGCCGCGGCTACGCTGGGTCTGGTACTCACCATCTGGCTGCAGTTT
>JAHHSJ010000005.1 GCA_020025295.1 Oscillospiraceae bacterium
AAAAAGCATCGGATTTCATTTTATAAGGGGATTGTCCTGTTTTTGGTTGTTGCGGCAGTGGATGGAGCCATTCTCACATGGATTCCTTGCCCTTTCTGCCTTTTAACGCGGTGTTTGCGGTCACACGACGGTTGACGGAGAGCGGAATGTTCGGTAAGATGAAGAAAAACCGAATTTGAATTCGCTCAAAGAAGGCAGATTGATCGAGAAACGCTGATTTCCCTGTGCTGCGTCCGGATTCCTGCGGAGCCGAACCCGGAGCGGATGTTTGCTGCCTGTAATCTGAGCGAGATAGGCCCGGAGATTTTTAATGAATGCCCAGAACGACTTGATCTGAGGAAAAGGAGAGAAAACGAATGAATTTTATGGATTTGGCAAAACGCCGCTATTCGGTGCGTAAATTCCAGCCCACCCCCATCCCGGAGGAGAGTTTGCAGCGGATTTTGGACGCCGGTTGTCTGGCGCCCACGGCAAAAAATCTCCAGCCCCAGCGGATACTTGTTTTGAAGAGCGCTGAGGCATTGGAGCAGCTGAAGCAGGTGACACCCTGTCATTTCGATGCACCGCTTGCGATGCTGATTTGTTATGATACCGAAGCCTGCTGGACCCGTCCGGAGGATCAGAAGCCGTCGGGTGATATTGACGCATCCATCGTCACCACCCATATGATCTTTCAGGCCGAGGAAGAGGGCATTGGTTCCACTTGGGTCATGAAATTCGACCCGTTTGCCGCTCGGGAGGTATTTCAGCTGCCCGCAGCTTGGGAGCCTACCGCGGTGCTTGTGATGGGGTATCCTGCGGAGACGGCACATCCCAGCCATCTGCACGAAACCTACGCCGACCCGGATACGCTCATCTTTTCCCGTTAATGGAACTTGCCGCCGACCGACGAATCCCTCGTCGGTCGGCTTTGATCCAAAATCAGGAGGAAACAGACATGGAATGGAATAAAATTGGTTTTATCGGCTGTGGAAATATGGGAGGAGCCTTGGCTCAGGCGGCGGCGAAGAAAAGCCACGCCCTGTGCTTTGCTAACCCTACCCGGGCCAAGGCGGAACGCCTTTGCCAACAGCTGGGAGGCGAGGTGTGCAGCAATGAAGCGGCGGCAGAGCAGTGCGGCCTGATTTTTCTGGGCGTGAAGCCTCAAAAGCTGCGGGAAGTGATGGAAGAGCTGCGCCCGGTGCTGAATGCCCGTCAGGATCGCTTTGTGCTGGTGTCTATGGCGGCTGGCTGGACCTTGGCGGAACTGCAAACACTTGCCGGGGAAGAAACACCCATCATCCGCATCATGCCGAACACTCCGGTGTCCGTGGGGGAGGGCGTCATTCTCTATTGCACGGCTCATGTTACGGAGGAAGAGGAACAGGCCTTCGTTTCCCTGATGGAGGGAGCAGGCGCCTTGGAGTCCATCGACGAGTCCCTGATGGATGTGGGCGGAACCCTCACCGGCTGCGGTCCGGCCTTTGCCGACCTCTTTCTGGAGGCATTGGCAGATGGAGCGGTGGCCTGCGGTCTACCCCGGGATCAGGCGCTGCGGTATGCGGCCCAGATGCTGCTGGGCTCTGCCAAGCTGGCGCTGGACAGCGGCGACCACCCCGGCGTGCTGAAGGACGGAGTCTGTTCTCCCGGCGGTTCCACCATTCAGGGCGTGCGGACGCTGGAGAAGGGCGGACTGCGCAGTGCAGTCATGGAAGCCGTGATTGCCGCCTTCCAGAAGAATCAGTCCCTCGGCGGCTGAACTAAACATCGTTGTACGAAGAAACCGATTCATCAGAATAAATTTAGTAGAACAATTTGTAGGAGAATTAGAAGATATGAACACGAAAATCATAAAAGTTGAGCGGGGAAATGTTACAGAGCTTGCCCCATTGGTTGCGGATTTCCGTGTTGCGCTTAAATCATATAAAGGCATTTCATCTGTCCCAAATGTAGAAACTGGAAAAGATGAACTTTTTGAATATCTGGATGCTGACTTTCCGGTGTATGCAGCCATCCACCAGGGACGGTTTGTGGGGTATCTGGTTTGCAAGGTCGAGGAGCCCTGTGTTTGGGTCGAGTCACTTTTTGTGACGAATTCCTTCCGAGGACTTGGAGTTGCAGATGACCTTATAAAATGTGCCGAGGAATTGGCGCACTCTTATGGGGAGGAAACTTTGTATTTTAATGTCCACCCCAATAATCATCGCATGATTTCTTTTCTGCGGAGGCATGGATATTCTGTGTTGAATTTGGTTGAGATACGGAAACCATACCATGGAGAAATCCTTACGCAAAACATTCGAGCTGGAGAACATCTGTTTGATTATTAAATCAGGATTGGTTCAAAAATTTTTGTGTGATACAGGTATGCACTAACTTCTATTCATCGAGCAGGGATATAACCTAAAACAGAGCATGTCAAATTAGACATGCTCTGTTTTATATTTTTCGCAATTCAATTTGCTTCTCTCACCGGCGTTAGCATTGTGTGTACACTTCGTTTTTACTGTCCATAGGGTCAGTCATCCGCCGGCGCATGCTTTTAGAGATTGATGTTCAGCTTGTCCGCAAGGCAGTAAGCACAGGCGGAACCGCCCAGATCGCCCAGAGAAACCACTGCCTGTATCGGGTTGGTTTCCGTCTCTTCGGGGCAGCGGTGTTTGCTCCGCCGTTTCAGCTGGAAAGTCCATGTGACATAGCCGTCCCCAAGGGAGACCATGTGGGCGCCGTCCAACTCCAGACAGGCCAGCAGACCGTTTTCGTTCTTGGAGCGGTGAAGGAAGGGGATGGTCAGAGAGTAGTCGTGATGCACTGCGTCCACCACCGTCAGCGCCAGTGACCAATCCATGTAGGTGTGGGACAGCTGAATGGTGCGGTCCTCGGAGCGCAGGGCGTGGATGTGGAGCCGCTGGGGATCCTTGGGGTCGGCACCGCAGGCGTAAATGTCGATCAGGTCCAACCCGGCCTTGCGTCGGGCAGCGGCGTCGGCAATGTCCTGCCAGCGGAGCAGAAACAGCACCACGCCGTACTGGGATGCGTCCAAAAAGGGAGCAAGCAGCTGATAGGTTTTTTTATGATAGTCCGGAGTGGTTTTATCCACCGGAGAAGAAAAAGCACACATTCTTTCGTCACCTCGCTGTTTTCGCCCACCATCTTATCAGGTTTATTTTTGAAAGTAAAGGGAAAAACGCCGCCCGACATCGAACCGGATGTCGGGCGGCGGTGGGGTTTACTGGAAGGTCATGCGGTAGGTGAGCTGCTTGGTCTCGCCGGGCTGAGCAATGCAGATGCCGGCCTTGTCGGTGAGCTTGCGGCCCACAAAATTGGCGTCGGGCAGAGTGGTCCAAGGCTCAATGCAGAGGTAGTTGGTGTCCACATCCTTGTCCATGGTCCAGATGCCCAGATAGGGGAAGTCTTCAAACTCCACCGTCACATGGGTGCCGGACTTGCGGCTGACCAGACTTGCCTTGCGGACGGGCAGCTGATCCACCACCACCGTGTCCAGACCCACTTCCATAGGGCGCTTGGTGAGACAGCCGTTTTCCAGCGGCAGATTGCCCTTGGGCAGATCCATCATACCGCTTTCGTCCATGGCGTAAGGCTCCAGATGGTCGATTCCCTCAAACTGAATACCGTAGTCGCTCATCACCTCGCCGGGCAGCAGGGTGGTGTTGTAGGCCTCGTGACCGCCCACCTCAAAGGGCATTTCCCGGTCGGAGCGGTTAGTGATGAAGTGGCGCTTCACCAGCGTATTGCCCTCCAGAGCGAATTCCACCTCCAGCACGAAGGAGAAGGGGTAGACGGCACGGGTTTCCTCGTCGTCCTCGGTGTGGTAGCGGACATGAAGAGCGTCCTTCTCTACGACCGTAAAGACCCGATCCCGGCAGAAGCCGTGACGGGGCATGGTCACCATTTCACCGTCCAACTCATAGACCTGTCCGCTGAGTCGTCCGATGACGGGGAAGAGCAGGGGAGCGTGGCGGTCCCAGATGGCGGGATCGGCCTGCCAAATGCGTTCCATGCCGTCCAGCTTCAGGCTGTTCAGCTCCGCACCCTTGGAAGAGATGGCAGCGGTCAGGCTGCCGTTGTTCAAAATATCCATGAAATCACCTCATATTGTTCTGCTGAATTCGCAGTTCGATTGCTTTTTCCACTTCATCCACTTCCTCCCGGAACACCCGGGCAGAAACACGCTGAGCGTTGTGGCCCAGAATAATGGCCTGTTCCATGCCGTCGGAGGTTGCCACACGCACCCGGTAATTCTTGCCCAGTTCGTAAGAGGTGCGTTCAATGAAGGTGTCGGCGGTTTCGGCGTGCTTGGTGTAGACCACAAAGATGTTGTTAACCTTTTCCATGCTGCCGGTGCCGCCTTTGATGCGGTATGCGTCAAAGACCAGAATCACGCCGCACCGCTTGTAGCCCTGATAGTTGCACAGCATGTGGATGAGCTGGTTTCTGGCGGCGTCAAGGTCCTCCTGCGCCAGCTTTTTCAGGTCATCCCATGCGAAAATGATGTTGTAGCCGTCCACCAGCAGATAGGTTTCCGCCGGTGCAAGCTGGCTCAGGATGGGATGCTTCTCCTGCCGCCGCAGTTCAGCCTGCGGGGTGAAGGCTCTCGGCTTAATCGCACCGTAGGTGCGGACAAAGATGGCCTCCAGCTCCTTGTCTTGCGCCTTCGTGCCGGAATAGGTGGCGCCGCCCCGGCGAATGGAAGGAGCCTTCTCCTGCACCTCCGGTTCCGGGCGATAGCACCACGGAAGGTGCATATGCTCCGGCACTTCGTTCCACTTCACGGTAAAACCGCCGCCGTGGGCACAGAACACCGAGTCGGGGGTGTTTTCCAGATCAGCCTCCGGCTGATAGCCGATGGATTCCACCACTTCTGCCGTGTTGTGGCAGGGGCGATAGCCACCGGGCTGCAGATTGAGCCGCCCACGCCCCCGGGTGTAGGTGATGACCTCTTCCGGATAGTCCGCCATGGCGGACACCGGAGCAAAGCCGGTCAGCAGGCTGCGCTCACCGCTGGAATCCGGCAGCTCGAATTCACTGCCCATCCGCTGCAGGTCCGCCATAGCCCGACCGACGCACTCGGTGGGTACATCCAGACGGAACTGATACCAAGGCTCCAGCAGAACGGATTTTCCACGCATCAGACCCATGCGGATGGCACGATAGGTGGCCTCCCGGAAGTCGCCGCCCTCGGTGTGCTTTACATGAGCCCTGCCGTTGAGCAGAATGAAGCGGACATCGGTGAGGGGAGCGCCGGTGAGCACGCCCAGATGCTCTTTTTCCATCAGGTGGGTGAGGATCAGCCGCTGCCAGTTGCGATCCAGCGTGTCCTCGCTGCAGGCGGTGGCAAATTGAATGCCGCTGCCTTGGGGAAGGGGTTCCAGCAGCAGATGTACCTCGGCGTAGTGACGCAAAGGCTCAAAGTGTCCCACACCCTCTACCGGCTCGGCAATGGTTTCCTTGTAGACAATGCTGCCGGGTCCGAAGGTGACCTCCAGTCCGAACCGCTGTGCAATGCGGGATTGCAGCACCTCCAGCTGGATTTTGCCCATCAGCCGCACCCGAATCTGCTGCAGCTGCCGATTCCAGACCAGACAGAGCGTGGGGTCTTCTTCCTCCAGCTCCTTCAGCTTGGCAAAGGTGGTTTGAGGGTCGCTGCCCTCGGGCAATAGAATTTGATAAGTCAGCACGCTTTCCAGTGTGGGCAACGGAGCGTCCGGCTGTATACCAAGCCCCTGCCCAGCAAAGGTGCGGGTCAGGCCGGTCACGGCGCAGATACTTCCGGCTTCTGCCAAATCGCAGGTTTTGTATTTTTCACCGGAGTAGATGCGGATTTGGTCTGCTTTTTCTGACCAGACCTCGCTCTCTTCCATGTCCGGCTTGCGGTTGGAAAGCATGGTTTTGGGTTTCAGGCTGCCGCCGGTAAGTTTCATCCAAGTCAGCCGATTGCCCTGCCCATCCCGGGAGATTTTGTAGACCTGAGCGCCGAACTCTGAGGGGTACCGGGGCAGCAGGGTGTATTCGTCCAGTGCGTCCAGAAAGGCGTCAATACCCTCCAGCTTGAGGGCGGAGCCGAAGTAGCAGGGGAACAGCTGGCGGCGGTAGATGGCTTCCGCCACCGTGGGGGTGGTGAAGGAGCCTTGCTCCAGATATTCTGTCATCAGAGCTTCGGAGCAGGTGGCGATTTCCTCCAGTGTGTCAGCATCTCCGGAACCAAAGGCCACACAGCCCTCGTCCAGCTGGCTGCGCAGCTGCTCCATCAGAGCCGCCCGGTTCGTGCCGGGGAGGTCCATCTTGTTGATAAAGAGGAAGGTGGGGATTTTGTGGTCCTTCAGCAGCCGCCACAGGGTTTCCGTGTGGGCCTGCACTCCGTCGGTGCCGCTGATAACCAGAATGGCGTAATCCAGCACTTGCAGCGTGCGTTCCATTTCCGAGGAAAAATCCATATGACCGGGAGTGTCCATCAGCACCAGATTGCGGTGCTTGAGGGGGAGCACTGCCTGCTTGGAAAAGATGGTGATGCCTCGGTCCCGTTCGATGGAATCGGTGTCCAGAAAGGCATCCTTGTGATCCACACGCCCTATTTTTTTAATGGTGCCGCTGCGATACAGCATCCCCTCCGACAGGGAGGTTTTGCCGGCGTCCACATGAGCCAGCAGCCCCACGCTCAGCGGTGTCGTTTGTTTGTCATTCATAAAAAGGAGTGTCCTCCTGAAAGAAACTGATTTTCATCCAGTATAGCACACAACCGGGGAAAAAGTCGATAACCGAGGGAAATCTGGCGCTGTGGAATACATAGGACAGGGGCAGGGAAGAAGGTAAATTCTCCGGAAAAAGAAAAAACCGCCCACAGGGCGGCAAACAGGATACAAATAACCCCCATCCGATTCCTCTTCGGATGGGGGTTACTGCTGTTCATTCTTGGTATCTAACATCAATTGTTTACCTCTCTTTCTACAGATTTGCAAACTCAGATCTCGCTAGCCACGATTCCTTCTTCGGTGCGCTCTGCATTCCCGATTGCGCTCCTTGCGTGTGCTGTACTCACAGCTGGGACGGTCATCGATTGGATGCGACATGGATTCGATTTGCATGAAGGTTTGAACTCCTTAGTACATTGGACTCATTCCTTTCTGTAACTGTATATTAGCACTATTGCAAAGAGATGTCAACTGATTTGTGAAAAAATTTGTGCAAAATAGGGATAACTTTCTCCTCTGCTTGCCTAATTTGAGGGGATGGCTATAATACAAGATAGAACACCGAGAAGGGGGGACGATTATGGCAGAAACCTTGAATATGAATATTATCGCCCGGATCGACACGGACTTTCCCACCAAATTCGGCATACCACGCCAGAGCGGAGTGGTGGAGCAGTTAGAGGGCAGGATCGTGTTTGCGCCGGAGTATCGCAATCCGGATGCACTGCGGGGCATAGAAGGATTTTCTCATCTTTGGCTGGTGTGGCAGTTTTCGGAGGCGGTGCGGGAGCACTGGTCTCCTACGGTGCGGCCACCTCGCTTGGGAGGCAACACCCGGGTGGGCGTTTTTGCCACCCGATCTCCGTTCCGTCCCAATGCCATCGGTCTGAGTTGTGTAAAACTGGAGCGAGTGGACCTCCATACCCCGGACGGCCCTGTGCTGTATGTGTCCGGCGTGGATTTGATGGATAGTACGCCTATTTTGGACATCAAGCCCTACATCCCCTATGCGGACAGCCACCCGGAGGCTAAGGAAGGCTTCACCTCCCGAAACTGGGAGCGGGCGCTGAAGGTGGAGTTCCCGGAACCGTTTTTGGAGCAGATTCCGGAGAACAAGCGTGATGCGCTGATCGGCGTGCTGGAAAATGACCCCCGCCCCTCCTACCAGAAGGACCCGGAGCGGGTCTACGGATTGCCCTTCGGCGGAGCAGAGGTGAAATTCACCGTGTCCGATGCCGATGGTGTGCTTACTGTGGTTGGCATAGAAATGGAATAAAAAAGACCGGCTTTGAAGTTGCTTCAAAGCCGGTCTTTTGTTTCTTTGTAGAATGATTAGTTGTCGTTCTGTGCTTCGTCTTTGGGCAGGATGGAGATGCGGGTTTCCTCCACACGGCGGTCACAGACCCGGAGCACTTCAATGTGCAGCCCGTCCACATCCACGGTGAACTGGGAGCCGTCTCTGGGGATTTCTTCGGTTTCACTGAGAATCAGACCGCTGAGAGTGTTGTAGTTTTCCCGTTCAGAAAGCACCACATCCAGCGCCTTTTCCACATCCTTCAGCTCAGCACGACCGCTGATGAGCCAAGTGCCGTCTCCGTTGGGGATGATGTAGTCTTCGCTTTCGTCGTACTCATCGTAGATGTTGCCCACGATTTCTTCAATCAAATCTTCCAGAGTGATGATGCCCAGGAAGGCGCCGTATTCATCCGTGACCACGGCAAAGTGGATGCGCTCTTTTTGCATCCGGCGGAACAGATCGTCACAGATGACGGTGTCCGGCACATAGATGGGCTCCTTCAGAAGCTCCCGCACGGGAGTATCCTGATTGAGGAAGAAGTCCTTCACATAGAGCAGACCGATGATGTTGTCCGGATCGTTTTCGTAAACCGGGAAACGGGAGTATCCGGATTCCCGAATCAGCTCGGTAATTTTTTCCCGACTGTCCTGAATATCAATGGTTTCCACATCCACCCGGTGGGTCATTACATCGTAGCCCTGAATGTTGTTGAACTCGAAGATGTTGTCGATCATCTCGCCCTCGGTGGATTCAATCAGGCCTTCCTCCTCGCTTTCGTCCAGCATCATACGGATCTCGTCCTCGGTGGCATTATCACTGATCTCCATGTTGCGGATGCCGAAGATACGCAGCAGCAGGGAAGAGCAGACGGTGGTCAGCCACAGCAGAGGCAGTAGCAGAAAGGTGAGCGCTTTGGCAGCGGGGATCACCAGATTTGCCACGGGAAAGGGCTTCTCCATTGCGATGCGCTTGGGGATCATAACGCCCAGACTGAGGGTGAAAAAGCAGAGAATCAGAGAAACCAGAATCAGGGCAATGGTGTTGAGAGGCTCAAGACCAAGGGAATGCAGCGCAGCGATGCCGGAGAGCTGTTTCACCAGCCGGGGCGCCAGATTGACCGCGGCAAAAGCGCCGGCCAGAAAGGCAGCAAAGAGGGAGAGCATCTCCACGGAGGACAGGAACCGGTCCGGTTCATCTGCCAGAGCAGACAGAGCGGCGGCGTGCTGATCGCCGTTCTCCGCGTCCGACTTGAGCTGGGCAGCGTTGAGGGACACCAGAGACTTTTCAGCGGCGGACAAAATAGCCGCAACGAGAATCAACAGGAACTGCAGGATTAGTTGCCATATGAGGGGGTTCATAGCTTTCAGACTCCTTTATAAATTGCTAAAAATTATACCACACTGCACCTGTGATTTCAACGAAATAGAAGCAATTTAGATCGCAAAAGCGAAGAAAAACAAAAACCGTCTGCCAAAAGCGGCAGACGGTGGTGTTACTGATCCGATTCGGAGGCGTGCTCCTGTAAATATCTCTTAAAGCACTGGAAGGTTTCTTCACTGATGTCATGTTCGATCTTGCAGGCGTCTGCCTGAGCAACGGCATCGCTGACGCCCAAGGAACGGAAGAACTTGGTGAGCAGGCAATGGCGCTGATAGATGGTAGAGGCCAATTCGTAACCCTTTTCAGTGAAATCCAACAGACCGCTGGCATCGGTAGTAATCATACCGTTGTCACGCAGCTGCCCCATGGCCACACTGACGCTGGGTTTACTGACATTGAGGTGATGGGCGACATCAATGGAACGACAGAAACCTTTCTCCTGACGAATCATGAGGATTGCTTCCAGATAATCTTCGCCGGACTTATGGACAGCCAAATAAAGGCCCCCTTTCATACAAGATAAATTCAGTATATCATAGCACGGGAAAAGGGACAAGGGGAAAGTGAAAATCTTGCCAAAAGTGCCCATGGATGGTAAAATATCAGCCGTGAAACGGGGGAAACCATATGAAGAAATTGGCAATTTTTGATTTGGACGGGACGCTTTTTGATACGGTTCGGGTGAATTATCTGGCCTATCAGGAGGCGCTGCGTCCCTTTGGATATGAGATCAGCGAGGTATTTTTCCGCAGGGAGTGTTTCGGACATGATTTCGGCACATTTGGTCCGTGGCTGGCTCCGGGTCTGAATGAAGCGGGACTGCGGCAGGTCCACGAGGCAAAGAAAGCGTGTTACCCGTCCTTCCTCGGAGAAGCGGTAAAGAACGAGCATCTGTTCTCCCTGCTCCATCGGATGCGGGAGGAATATCATACCGCATTGGTGACCGCTGGCTCCCGGGCCAACAGCAGTGCCATTCTGGAGCGGTTTGGTGAGCTGAATTCCTTTGATTTGATGCTGACCAGCGAGGATGTACCTCGGGCCAAGCCCGACCCAGTGGGCTTCCGGATGGCGATGGAGCATTTTGGCGTGTCCCCGGAGGATACAATCATTTTTGAAGATTCGGATACCGGTATCGCAGCAGCCAAGGCCAGCAAAGCGCACCTGATGATTGTGGACGGATTCCATTGAGAAAAGAAAAGCAGCGGCAGAGAGGTTCTCTGCCGCTGTGGTTGTCTTATTGAGTTATTGGGCAAGCTGTCCCAGAAATTCCTCAAAACAGATGCCGTCGGTGCGGGGAATGTCCAGCTCCATGGTGCGCTTCAGCGCATCGGCAATGAAGTTGGCGGCTTTGGTGACTGCATTGGGGAGGGTGGCGCCGTTGACCAGATCGGCAATGAGGATGGAGGAGAACACATCTCCGGTGCCGCTGCGGCAAAGGCCCACCTTGCGGACCTGAAGCAGCTGATGGACGCCGTTTCGCTCATAGATGTAGTTGCCCAGCGTGTCCCCGAAGTCCAGACCGGAGATGACCACCTGTTCCGGGCCCATGTCGGACAATTGCCGGCACATATCCAGCAGGGTGTCCTCGTCGGTCACACTGCGGTAGGGGGTGTCGGTGAGCACACAGGCCTCCGTCAGGTTGGGGGTGAGGAGGTGGGCATGCTTCACCAGTCGCTTCATGCTCTGAGCCAGCTCCGTGGTGTAGGTGGGGTAAAGGGAACCATTGTCTCCCATCACCGGGTCCACCAGCACCAGATTGTCCCCGGTGCCGAAGCGCTGTAAAAACCGTTCGACGATTTCGATTTGCTCCACCGAACCGAGGAAGCCGGTGGCAATGCCTTCAAAGCGCAGCCCCAGATGCGCCCATTCGTCGGCATAGTGCTGCATGTGCTCCGTGCAGTCCGACCAGTAGAAACGGTCAAACCCGGTGTGGTTGGAGAAGATTGCAGTGGGCAGGGGACAGCACTGAATCTTCATGGCGGAAATAATGGGCAGCGCCACGGCGATGGAGCATCGGCCGAAGCCGCAGAAGTCGTTGATAACGGCGATTTTCTTTTGATGGTTGTGATCCATAGTAAACCGGCTTTCTAAATAAGATCAGGAAACAAATTCACCCTGCTATGATACTCCGGAACGGCAAAAAGGGGAAGTGTCAATTTGGAAATAATGGAGGAGACCAGGTGGAACGATTGCAATTCAGGTGAAAATTTGATAGAGTAAACTGAGTTCTTAGGAGAGGTTGATTCATTTGGCGAAGAAAGAAAAAATCAAACAGTTTTTGCCGGTTACACGGCAGGATATGCTGGACCGGGACTGGTACTGGTATGATTTTCTGATGATTACCGCAGATGCCTATGTGGATCACCCCTCATTTGGTGCGTCCGTGATCTCCCGTACGCTGGAGGATGCCGGCTATCGTGTCTGCGTGCTGGCTCAGCCGAACTGGCGCACTACGGAGGATTTTATGCAGTTCGGCAAGCCCCGTCTGGGCGTGATGATTTCCGGCGGAAATCTGGACTCCATGGTGGCCCATTATACCAGTGCCAAAAAGCACCGCAGTGAGGACCTCTATTCCCCCGGACGGCGGATGGGACTGCGCCCGGACCGAGCCACGGTGGTCTATTCCAATAAAGTTCGAGAGGCCTACGGAGACATTCCGATTGTCATCGGCGGTCTGGAGGCATCGCTGCGCCGGTTTGCCCACTACGACTATTGGGATGATAAGGTGCGCCGCAGCGTCATTTTTGACGCTCAGGCAGACCTGCTGATCTACGGCATGGGCGAGTATGCCACACTGGAGATTGCCAAGGCCCTGAAGAAGGGCAAAAAGCCCTCCGAAATTACCGATGTGAAGGGTACCGCATTTGTGGCGAAGGGACCGGAGGAGTGCTGCTTCCCCTCTGTGGAGGTACCGGACTTCCAAACGGTCAAAACGGATAAAATGGCCTATGCCAAAGCCAATATGGTGGAGTATCAGGAGCATGACCCGGTGGTGGGCAAAGCGATTCTCCAGTGGCATGAGGATCGGCTGCTGGTGGTCAATCCTCCGGCGATGCCGCTCACGACCCCGGAGCTGGACCATGTGGCGGAGCTGCCCTATATGCGTCTGCCCCACCCCATGTATGATTCGATGGGCGGCGTGCCTGCCATTGAGGAGGTTCGCTTCTCTGTCACCCATAACCGGGGCTGTATCGGCGCCTGTTCCTTCTGCGCCATTGCCTTCCATCAGGGACGCATGATTACCTGCCGCAGTCAGGAGAGTGTCATCCGTGAGGTGGAGGAGCTGACCAAGCTGCCGGATTTCAAAGGCTATATCCACGATGTGGGCGGTCCCACGGCCAACTTCCGCCATCCCTCCTGCCAGAAGCAGCTCAAGTGCGGTATGTGCAAAAACCGCAACTGCCTTGCGCCGGAGCCTTGTCCCAATCTGGACGCCGACCATTCCGATTACCTCCGGCTGCTGCGTCGTCTGCGGAAAATCGACGGTGTGAAGAAGGTGTTCGTCCGTTCCGGTATCCGATTTGACTATATGCTGGAGGATAAGAACGACGATTTCTTCCGGGAGCTGGTGAAATACCATGTCAGCGGTCAGCTGAAGGTGGCCCCGGAGCATTGCATCGACTCCGTTCTGGACTATATGGGCAAGCCCCACATCGAGGTCTATGAGCGGTTCCAGAAAAAGTATCAGCAGCTGAATGAGAATGCGGGTAAGCAGCAGTTTTTGGTGCCTTACCTGATGAGCTCCCATCCCGGCTCCACGCTGGAGGATGCGGTGGCCTTGGCGGAGTACCTCAATAAGCTGCACCGCCAGCCGGAGCAGGTGCAGGACTTCTATCCTGTCCCGGGCACGCTGTCCACCTGCATGTACTATACCGGCATTGATCCCCGCACCATGAAACCGGTCTATGTGGCAAAGACGCCCCATGAGAAGGCACTGCAGCGGGCGCTGCTCCAGTGGAAACGCCCGGAAAAGCACGCCCTCGTGATGGAGGCGCTGAAAAAGGCCGGCCGCACCGATCTGATCGGCTACGGTCCGGAATGTTTGATTCGTCCCAAACCCGGACCGGCCCCTTGGGAAGTGGAACGGGAGGAGCGCCGCAAGGCCAAGGAAGAGGGCAGACCCTACCATTCCAAGACTAAGCGGGAAGGCTGGCACGGCAAGCCTTCTGAGCACCACGGGAAGTCCGGACACGGTTCGGGCAAGACGGAGGAGCGCCGGGGCAAATCGGACAGCCGCCGCAGCGGCGGTGACCGCCCCCAGAGCAAGCGCGCGGGAGAGCGCACTCGCAGCCATAGCTCCGGTCGGGGCAAGGGCAGACGCTGACCCTTCCAAGCAGAATTTTACCATGAGAAACGGCACACCCGGAGACATTTTATGTCTCCGGGTGTTTTGCTTTTTGAGGGCCATTACACAAATTCTGTCAGAAAGCTTGGCAAATTGGGAGAAAAATGTTATAATTAACTCAGTAATTTGCGTTTGTCGACCGAAAACGCAGAAGGATGACTGGTAAATAATAGGAATTTACTTTACATAATACGGTAGTTCAGCAATACGGCACCTCACAAGAAGAAAAAGTACAGTATTTGGATTGCGTAGGAATTTGGGAATACCACTCGTTTGCGGGCAAATGAGCAGGATTCTGATGATAGATAGATTGTGATTGTTATGGTATGGATGTAGAGAGGAGCACAAAAAATGTTTCAAGTCGGAGAAACTGTCGTTTATGGAACTACCGGAGTATGTACGATTTCGTCCATTGGACCGCTGTCAATGCACGGCGTTGATCGTCATCGCCTTTATTATACGCTGGAGCCGCTGCATCAGGAGGGTGCCGTCTATATTCCCGTGGAGGGAGAGCACCATAAGGCCATGCGCTATCCGTTGACGCAGGAGGAGGCGGAGCAGTTTGTGCTGCGGTTGTCCGAGATTCCTGCCTGTGATATTGAGGGACTGAACTTTAAGCAGCGCACGGATGCGTTTACCAATGCTCTGCAGCAGACGGACTGCGAGGAGCTGCTGGGTGTCATCAAGGCGGTGGCAAAGAAAAAGCGCTTCCGCCGGGAGAAGCAGCAGTATAATGTGGACTATAACTTCTATAAAAAGGCCATGAAGCTCCTGTGCATGGAGCTTGGCTATGTGCTGCATAAGTCGGAGGACTCCGTGCGCAAGCTGATTGAGGCGTGCTTGAACCAGACCGCAGAGGCGGAGAAGAAAACAGAACCGGTGGAGGAATAAAGTTCCCCAAGGGCTGTGGAAAACCGGACAGTAAAATTAAAATCAAACCCCGAAGGGCATCCGCAGATGCGCTTCGGGGTTGTTTGTTTTTGTTATGCCTCGTAAATGGCGTGAATTTCTTTTCTTCTCCGCCAAATCGTTCCCCAGCATGCGGCCAAGGTGAGGAAAGCACATACGCTCATGCAGATTCGGTAATCCATCAGCTCGCCGAGGAAGCCCACAAGGAGGGACAGCACGCTGCTGGCAGCCAGGATTGCCACCCCTTCAAAGGAATTGATGCGGGCACGGTATTCGTCCGGGATGTACTTCTGTACTGCTGCCTGCCGCATCGTGGCGCTGTTGACGCCCAGAAAACCCACAATGCCCCGGTTGACCAGCATCAGGGGATAGGGCAGCCACAGAAGGAGCATATCCATCGTTTCGTAGAGTTGATAGACGAGAAAGGAAAAGCCGAACTTTTTCTTCTTCTCGAGCTTCAGATGGTAGCTGAACAGGCCGCCCAGAGAACGGCCCAGAAATTCCGCCACGGAGAAGAAGGCGTACATCACGCTGGTCAGACCCGGCATGGTGCTGAAAAACGCCACCATCAGCGGCCCATAGCCCTGTGCCATGCCGTTGGAGATGCCCATGTAGGCGTAAATGCCCTGCAAGCCCTTTTCCCGGCGGAGATAGGCAAACCCGGCCTTGAAATCCTGAAGCCAAAGGGAAAAGGTGTATTTTTCCCCGTCCAGCTTGCGGTGCTCCTCCAGCGTGATGTGGTTTTCAATAAAAGCCGCCAGAATGGACAGCACACCCTGTCCAATGAGAATCCACGCCACGCCGATGGTGTTCATCAGCAGAGCCGCCACCGGCATCATCACCAGATTCAGTACCGGGTAGAGGGTGGCAGAGAAGGAGTAACCCTTCTCCTCCATTCCTTTGGGGATCAGATTGGGGTAAATGCTGTTGTAGGCCAGACTGTCAAAGCTGTTCAGGCAGGCCAGCAGCAGGGAAAACCCCAGATAGCCCAAGTAGTTGAAGGGCTGATAAAGCAGGTAAAGGCCGGCAGCGCCGAAAAAAATGCCGTTGATGAAGTCACCGGCCACCAGAAAGGGTTTTCGGGGAAAGCGATCCATCCAAGGGGCAAGAAAGGTGGGAATCAGAAATCCGGGGATGACCCGAATGGCGATTACCAATGCCGATGCCAGCGTGCTTTGTGTTTTTACAAACACCAAGAAGGAAAGGGCAAAGCTGCCGGCAATGCCACCGATGGCGCCCAGCGCTGTGGCGGTCATCAATAAGGTGTAGTTTCTGGTCCAAAGCGTTTTCTTCATTCTAAATCCCTCCATGTCTTTATTGTAGCATCTGCTTAAATGGAGAACAATAGGACATATCTGGGACAATTTTTGAAAAATATTCGCTTTAATCAGGATAAATGCTTACATCCGGGAAATTCCAGCAAAAGAGCGGCTGCCTGCTTATATTGGCGGTGATGCTCGTACCATTCCAGCATCCAAGGCATATGAAACAGGCAGAACCCCACCGGTTCATATTTGCGGCACAGGGCGAAGGTGGTTTGCAGGGAGGTGCCGTAGGTGTCGGAGTCCAGATAATCGGGGGTGGTGAGGCGCAGCCGCACCGTGCGGCACAGTTCCCGTTCCAGTCCCTCCGGGGAGTGGTCCGGCAGAGTGTCCGCTCGGTCCAGAGCCGCAAGAGCCTCTTCAGTGCGCCCCAGTTTCTCACAGCAGATGGCCAGCTTGTGAAGGGTCAGGCGTGCGTTGGACTCCTTTTGGGTTTCAAAGTAGCCCATGGCCTGCTCATACCGCCCGGCCTCAATGCAGGTGGCGGCGATGTTGTAGTTGATGGACTCCAAATCATCTTCATTCCCCAGCGCCCGAGCCAGCCGACGGGCGATGGTGTAGTGGCGCTCCATGGCGTCTAAATCCAGCAGGTTGGAGTAGCAGCAGCCCAGAATGATCCGAGCCTTCAGCATGATTTGGGGACGGCCTTCCTCCGCTCCTAGGGTGCAGGTTCGCTGCATCAGTTCCACCGCCTGAGCGGTGTCGCCTCGCTTGTAACAGGCGGAGCCGGCCCGCATACAGGTGTATCCGCAGGGATACAGGGAGATGGCTTCCTCCTGCCGTTCCTGCAAAATCCGCTGGAGTGCCAGCTGCTTGGGAGACATCAGTGGCTCCAGCTCACGGTCAAGGGGAGCGCCGCAGGTCATGATGCGGGAAATCAGCAGCACATCCAGCCCCCATGGGCTGTTTTCAAGCTTGCTCCATGCCTCGCTCTGCATCAAAGCGAGCACCTGATCCTGCTCGTCGGAGAACAGCAGCTCGTAGGCGGATGCAATCGGTTCTCCGCTGCACCCGTCCTCTGCGTCCACCCATGGCAGCCCCAGCCGTTCAAACAGCAGATGCACCACTTCTTCTGAGGGGGAAGCCTTGCCCTGTTCAATTTTTGAGAGGTAGGAGGGGGTGCAGATGCCTTTACACAGACCTTCCTGACTCCAATCCCGTTCTAAGCGGGTCTTGCGGATCAAATAAGAGGCGTAATCCATAGTGGTTCTCTCCCTGCGGCTGCATAGAATTTTGGGAAGCTGCCCCAGAGGGCAGCGCTTAGGTTTTCTCTGATTATAGCATAGACAGGACGGAAAAGGGAGCGGCAGAGGGGGGGAAATACCGTAGTTTTTCCGGATCTGTGCCGGAACTACTTCCCAAATAGAAGGGAATTGGATATAATAAAACCGTATGCGAGTAATTGGAACCCCAATAGAGCAGAAGCGGCCCTTCTGCCCGGGAGAAATGACTGAGGCTGGGAAAATGATTTATTTATTGGAAGATGACGACAGCATCCGCAAGCTGGTGATCTACGGTCTGGAAAGTCAGGGCTATGAGGGAAAGGGCTTCAGCACCCCCTCAGAATTCTGGAAGGCCATGGGTCAGGAGCTGCCGGAGTTGGTGCTGCTGGATATTATGCTGCCGGAAGAGGATGGCTTTTCCGTGCTGCGGAAGCTGCGTACCTCCGGGGAAACCCGGGATTTGCCGGTGATTATGCTTACGGCGAAGAATACGGAGTATGACCGGGTGATTGGTCTGGACAACGGAGCGGATGACTTTGTGTCCAAGCCCTTTGGAATGCTGGAGCTGGTGGCTCGGGTGCGTGCGGTGCTCCGCCGGGGCAAACAGCGGCCGCCGGAGACGGAGTATCGGCTCGGTAAGCTCTATGTATCCCCCAAACGCCATGTGGTGCAGGTGGACGGAGAAGATGTGGTGCTCACCAACAAGGAATTTGAAATTCTCTGCCTGCTGCTGGAAAATACCGGCACGGTGCTGACCCGGAATGTGTTGATGGACCGGGTGTGGGGCTGCGAATTTGAACGGGAGAACCGCACGCTGGATGTACATATCCGAACTCTCCGTGCCAAGCTGGGAGATGTGGGTAACTGCATCGAAACCGTCCGGGGCGTGGGCTACAAGATTGTGAACGGGCAGTGATATGAGAAAGAAAATCGTACAGTACTATGTGCTGGTGTGCGGTCTGGTCATGCTGCTGTCCTTCGGACTCTTTTTGACGGCAACCTATCAGTATGTGCAGATCGAGAGTATGCAGCACCTACAATCGGAAATGGGGTGCATTGCCGAGGGGGTCCGGCTCAACGGGGAGGAGTACTTCCGGCAGCTGGAAACCGAGGATCGGGTGACATGGGTCGGTGCCGACGGCACCCTGCTCTATGACAGTGCCCCGAAGGGAGCACGGGAGGACAACCTGCTGGAACAGGAGGAAATCCGGGATGCACTTCAGAATGGGACCGGCAAAAGTACCCGGCATTCGGATGTGTTTCCTCAGTACGACATCTTCTACGCCCTGCGTCAGCCGGACGGTTCCGTGCTTCGGGTGTCCTGTGCGCAGGATTCCATGGTGTCCGTCATGCTTATCATGAGTTCACCGCTTTTGGGCATCCTGCTTTTGGTGCTGGTTTTGTGCTCCTTCTTTGCCTACCGTCTGGCACGGCAGATCGTGCTGCCCATCAACCAGATTGACTTGGACTATCCCAATGTGGACGCCACCTATCGGGAGCTGACGCCGCTGGTGTCGAAAATCCAGCAGCAGAACCGGACGATTGCCCATCAGATGGACGAGCTGAGCCGAAAGCGCCGGGAATTTGCCGCCATCACGGAAGGCATGACCGAGGGCTTTTTGCTGTTGGACCGGCATACCAATATTCTCTCCGGCAACCGAAGTGCTCTGGCACTGCTGGAGCAGGGCTCCGGGCAGAAAATCGAAAATCTGCGCCGAGACGGCTGCGTGCCTCAGGTGCGGGAGACTGTGGAGTTGGCGATTGCCGGCAAGCGGTCGGAGTTTGTCATCGAGGTGGAGGATCACTCCTGGCAGGTCATTGCCAACCCGGTGGTGTCCCACGGGCAGGTGCATGGTGTGGTGGTTCTGGTCATGGATGTGACGGAACGGGAACAGCGAGATCAGCTGCGCCGGGAATTCTCCGCCAATGTGTCCCACGAGTTAAAAACGCCCCTGACCTCCATTTCCGGCTTCGCGGAGCTGATTAAAGAGGGCTTGGTGCCTCCGGATAAGATGCAGGAGTTTGCCGGAGATATTTACCGGGAATCCCAGCGCCTGATGGATCTGGTCAATGACATTCTGCGGCTCAGCCAGCTGGATGAGCAGGGAAGTATGCCCAGTGCGGCTTCCGTGGATCTGTATGCCTTGGCTCGCCGGGTGCTGAGCCGACTTGCGCCGGTGGCGGAGGAAGGCGAAGTCACCCTGTCTCTGGAGGGCGAGCCCCATACCGTTTGGGGTGTTGAGCCGATTTTGGATGAAATGGTGTATAATCTCTGCGAGAACGCCATCAAGTATAACCACCGTCCCGGTCGGGTGGATGTGCAGGTGCGTAAGACCGGGGACGAAGTGGTGCTGAAGGTGAAGGACACCGGCATTGGCATCCCGGCCAAAGATCAGCCTCGGGTGTTCGAGCGGTTCTTCCGTGTGGATAAAAGCCATAGCAAGGCAGTGGGCGGCACCGGTCTGGGTCTGTCCATTGTGAAGCACGGCGCTCAGTATCACAATGCAAGGGTGAAGCTGGACAGCCGACTGGGAGAGGGAACGACCATCACCCTCTATTTCCCACCGGATAAGAGCAAATAAAGAAAACAAAGCACGGTCTGTGGAACCAATCCGTTCCGCAGGCCGTGCTTTTTG
This sequence comes from Oscillospiraceae bacterium, assembly GCA_020025295.1. Classification (GTDB taxonomy): domain Bacteria; phylum Bacillota; class Clostridia; order Oscillospirales; family Oscillospiraceae; genus UMGS1766. The sequence goes on from JAHHSJ010000005.1 coordinate 19,802, forward strand.
TGCTGAGCATAGGCAGATTTCGTGTATTTTCTCGGATTTAACCTAAATTTAACCTGAGTTTGGTTTTGAATTTAAGATAGGGGCGGTATAGTAAACGAGTAAATTGTCGGTGCTTGTTCCGGCGACAAATTGAAAAAAGGGAGATCAAAAATGGATCTGTTCGATGTATTGGGCCTGATTGGAGGCCTGAGCCTATTTTTGTTCGGTATGAATATCATGGGAGCGGCGCTGGAAAAGCGAGCCGGCAGCGGTTTGAAAACCCTGCTCAGCAAGCTGACCACCAGCCGCATGACCGGCTTCCTGACGGGTCTGGGCGTCACTGCGGTGATCCAGTCCTCTTCTGCCACTACCGTCATGGTGGTCGGCTTTGTTAACTCCGGCCTGATGACCTTGGGACAGGCCATCAATGTGATTATGGGCGCCAATGTGGGTACCACGGTCACCGCTTGGATTCTCAGCTTGTCCGGCATCGAGGGCGACAGCTTCTTCCTGGAGCTGCTGAAGCCCACCTCCTTTACTCCTGTGCTGGCGCTCATCGGCGTCATCCTCTTCATGTTCTGCAAGTCCAACAAGAAGAAGGACACCGGCACCATTTTGCTGGGCTTTGCAACGCTGATGTACGGAATGGAAGCCATGTCCGGCGCCGTCAGCGGTCTGCGGGATGTGCCTGAGTTCCAGAACATCCTCACCATGTTCTCCAACCCCGTTCTGGGTGTGCTGGCAGGCGCACTGCTGACCGGCATTATTCAGTCCTCTTCCGCCTCTGTGGGCATTTTGCAGGCGCTGGCATCTACCGGTCAGGTTACCGTCGGAAGTGCTATCCCGATCATTATGGGCCAGAATATCGGCACCTGTGTCACCGCCATGCTCTCCTCTGTGGGTGCCAATAAGAACGCCCGCCGTGCAGCAGTGGTACACCTGAGCTTCAATATCATCGGCACGACGGTGTGGCTGACGGTGTTCTGCATCGTGAATGCTTTGATGGACTTCTCCTTTGTGCATCTGGCGGCAAACCAGTTCAGCATTGCTGTGATTCATACCGTGTTCAATGTGCTCTGCACCCTGCTGATGCTGCCTATGGTGAAGGTGCTGGAGCGGCTGGCCTGCCGCATCGTCCCCGACACCAAGACCGTAGAGGACGAAACCGAGCTGGACGAGCGTCTGATGACCACTCCCACCATCGCCATCGACCAGTGCCGTGTGGTGGCCGGCGAGATGGCTGTGGGCGCACAGAAGGCTCTGGGTACCGCAGTTTCCCTGCTGACCCAGTACGATAACAAGACTGCCGATCAGGTCCGTGAGCTGGAAGGCGAAGGCGACCACTTTGAGGATATGCTGGGCACCTATCTGGTGCGCCTGAGCGCCCACGATATGAACGCCCATGACAGTGCCGAATCCGCCAAGCTGCTCCATGCCATCGGTGATCTGGAGCGTATCTCCGACCATGCGGTGAACATTATGGGATCTGCCGTTGAGATGCACGAGAAAAAGATTGTTTTCTCCGAGGAGGCCAACCGGGAACTGAGCGTGATCGTGGCTGCGGTCAGCGAGTGCGTGGAGCTTGCCATCAGTGCCTTTGTCCATGAGGATCTGGAGTTTGCCCGTGAGGTGGAGCCTCTGGAGCAGGTCATCGATGCATTGAAGAGCCAGCTGCGCTCCCGTCATGTGCTGCGTCTTCAGCGGGGCGAATGTTCCATTGAGGCCGGCTTTATCCTCTCTGATCTGCTGACCAGTTTGGAGCGTGTCAGCGATCATTGCTCCAACATTGCGGGCTGTGTTATCGAGATGACCCATGCAAGTTTGGACCTGCACGAGTACCTCCACGGCGTGCGTGGAGAGGACCCGCTGTACATAGATCGGTACGATGCTTACGCCAAAAAATATGCGCTTATGAATTGAAAAATTCCCGTTGACCTGTAAGGGCAAACTGTGTATATTATACCTGTGAGGCATGAAGCTCCACATACAAACCGGTCAATAGGAGGGTGAGCTGAATGAAGTTTTATATCTGCGATCATTGCGGTAACATCATTACATATGTGACGAATCGGGGCGTTCCGGTTATGTGCTGCGGTCAGAAAATGACGGAGTTGATTCCGAATACATCTGACGGCGCTGCGGAAAAGCATGTTCCTGTCATCACTGTGGCTGGCAATCTGGTGAAGGTTGCTGTCGGCTCGGTGGAGCATCCTATGGTGGATGCACACTTTATTGAGTGGATTGTGCTGGAAACCAAAGAGGGGTCCCAGCGCAAGGAGCTGAAACCCGGAGATAAGCCTGCGGTGGAGTTTATGCTCTGTGACGGTGACGAGGTTGTCGCCGCCTATGCATACTGCAATCTGCATGGTCTGTGGAAAGGAACGATTTAATTATGAAGTACATTTGCGACGTCTGCGGTTACGAGTACGACGAAGAGCTGGGCGATCTGGATAACGGCATCGAGCCCGGTACCGCTTGGGAAGATGTCCCTGAGGATTATCTGTGCCCCCTGTGCGGTGTTGGCAAGGATATGTTCGTCGAAGCATAACAAAACATCAAAAGCGCCGACTGTGAGTCGGCGCTTTTTTTATGCCCCAATGGGAAGAATCGGAGAAAAGAAGCCCCGGATCAGAGATCCGGGGCTTTGTTGGGACAATGTAACTCCAGCGTCAGGATGGATTAGAAATCAACCTCAGTGTCGTAGTAGCAGCACTTCAGCAGCTTCTCCATCTCCTCCTGAGAGGGCTGACGGGGGTTGGAACCGGTGCAGGCATCGGCGATGGCGTTCTTGGCGATCTCAGGCAGACGCTCCAGGAACACATCCTCAGGCACGAAGCCCTGCTCGGTGGGATAGCTGTCGGTGCCGTAGTTCTTGATGCAGTGAGGAATGTTCAGCTGATCGTTCATGCCGCGCAGGAACTTAATCAGAGCAGCGACCTTCTCGTCGTCGTTAGCGCCGGTCAGGCCCATGTAGTCAGCAATGACGCCATAGCGAGCCTTAGCGGTGGGATCCTTGGCGTTGAAGGCGATGACCTTGGGCAGGTACATAGCGTTAGCAGCACCATGGATGATGTGAGCGCCGTAATCAGCGAAAGCAGCGCCAGTCTTATGAGCCATGGAGTGGACGATACCCAGCAGAGCGTTGGAGAAAGCCATGCCGGCCAGGCACTGTGCATTGTGCATGGAGTCACGCTTGGCCATATCGCCATTGTAAGAGGGGATCAGATCGGTCTGGATCATCTTGATAGCCCAGATGGCCAGAGGATCGGTGTAATCGCAGTTAGCGGTGGACACATAAGCCTCGATCGCATGGGTCATAGCGTCCATACCGGTGTGAGCGACCAGCTTCTGGGGCATGGTCTCAGCCAGATCGGGATCCACGATAGCGACATCGGGAGTGATCTCGAAGTCAGCGATGGGATACTTGATGCCCTTGGAGTAGTCGGTGATGATGGAGAAAGCGGTCACCTCAGTAGCGGTGCCGGAAGTGGAGGAGATAGCGCAGAAGTGAGCCTTCTTACGCAGAGCAGGGATACCGAAGACCTTGCACATATCCTCGAAGGTAATCTCGGGATACTCGTACTTGATCCACATAGCCTTAGCAGCATCGATGGGAGAGCCGCCGCCCATAGCAACGATCCAGTCGGGCTCGAAGTCCAGCATAGCCTGAGCGCCGCGCATAACGGTCTCAACGCTGGGATCGGACTCAATGCCCTCGAACAGCTGAACTTCCATACCGGCTTCCTTCAGGTACTCGACAGCGCGATCGAGGAAACCGAATCTCTTCATGGAGCCGCCGCCAACGCAAACCATTGCCTTCTTGCCGGTGAAGCTCTTCAGAGCCTCCAGAGAGCCCTTACCATGATACAGGTCACGGGGGAGAGTAAATCTAGCCATAAAAAAACCTCCAACGAACGATTGATAATTGTGGGGCCATATTGCCCCGTACATGTGTTATTTTATTAACAAACAGAGGAAATGTCAAGACGGCAAAGGTACTTATTTTCCGTGTCCGGTGTACAAAAAAACGATCGTTCTGTCCGGATAAAGTCTGGACAGAACGATATAAATGACAGAAATGTTTTGAAAATGACAGAAAAACATGAAATTCGAACAAAATAGTGTGTCTAATTCGATAGTGAGGAGAAACACGCAAAAGTGTCCGTATCCTCACTTTTCCGGGCAGAAGGCGGTGTCCGGGATCAGATCCTCGTTGCGGAACAGGGCGTTGACGGTGGATTGATATTCCGAAAGGTGCCGGGTCTTGCGAATGATCTTCTGATAGCCCTGATAGTTGGTAAACATCTGAATCAGGTAGGTCCAAACCCCCTTCATCTTGCACAGCGTGGGGCCGTCCCCAAACATGATCTGCTGATAGCCCTCAAACAGCTCTCCGTGGAACTCCTCCAGCGTGTGCTTGTCGGGGGTGCCGCCCATGAGCCACGGGTTGCACAGCAATCCCCGGCCCAGCATGACGGTTTCCAGCTTGGGGCAGGCGTTCTGTGCCGCTTGCAGCTGCTCCTTGGAGAAGAGGTCGCCGTTGTAGGTCACCGGGAAGGGGGCACGCTCCATGGCGAGGAGAAATGCGTCCCACCGGGGGGTGTTTTTGTAGTAGTCCTTTTGAATCCGGGGATGCACGATCAGTTCTGTGCAGGGGTATCTGCAAAACAGTTCCAGAAGCCGGGGCCATTCCTCTTCACTGTAACGGCCAATCCGGGTCTTGATGGAGATACGAAGGGGACTTTGCTCAAAAATCTCGTCCAGAAAGCGCTCCAGCTCCTCTGGCTGACTGAGAAATCCGGAGCCTTTGTTCTTGGCTGCCACGGTTCCGGAGGGACAGCCCAGATTGAGGTTCACCTCGGTGTAGCCCAGCTCTGCCAAGTCCCGGCAGGTGGTGAGAAAGTAATCCGCCCGGTTGGTGAGAATCTGGGGAATGAGGTTCTGGCCCTGATTGTGTTCCGGCAGCACATCGTTGCGCTCCCGATGATTGAGCCCCTTGTTCATGTTGGGGGCGATAAAAGGGGTGAAATATTTGTCCGCCGGGGTAAAGTGCCTGTGGTAGGCACTGCGGTAAAGATAAGTGGTGACCCCTTCCATGGGAGCTAATTCAAACTGCACAGAAAAATCCCGCCTTTCGTGGAAATTATTGTAACACGGATGTCTTGAGAAAACAAGAAAACTGCCGTATAGTTAGACGGTTGGGAGTGAAGAGAAGATGAAATATGTGAAACAGCTGATGATTATTTTGCTGGTCAGCCTCCTTGGAGAGCTGCTCTATGCCTATATCCCCCTGCCCATTCCGGCCAGTATCTACGGTCTGGTGTTGATGCTGGTGGGGCTTTGTACCGGTGTCATTCGTCTGGCTTCCGTGCAGGAAACGGCAAAATTTCTGGTCAGCATCATGCAGGTGATGTTCATTCCGGCCGCTGTGGGTCTGCTGAATGCATGGGATGTGCTGCGTCCTATCCTGCTGCCGGTGACCATCATTATGGTGGTCAGCACGGTTCTGGTCATGGTGGCCTCCGGTGAGGTGGCCCAGTGGGTGCAGAAGCGAGAGGGAAAGGCGGAGCAGCGATGAAGGAAGTTTTGGTGCAGTCCGCCTATTTCGGCGTGGTGTTGAGCCTGTTGGCCTTTTATGTCGGCTGCTGGGCCAAGAAAAAGCTGAAAAAAGAGTTTGTAAACCCCCTTCTCATCAGCGTAGTTCTGGTGATCGGGGTTTTGGTGTTGTTTAATATTTCCTATGAATCCTACGAAACAAGCGCCAAGTACCTGAGTTATTTGCTGACCCCTACCACGGTCTGTCTGGCGGTGCCGCTCTATGAGCAGCTGTCCCAGCTGAAACGGCATTGGAAGGCTATTTTTGCCGGAATCTTTGCCGGAGCCCTGACCAGTCTGGCGAGCGTGCTGGCTATGTCCGTCCTGTTCGGTCTGACTCATCAGCAGTATGTCACCCTTCTGCCCAAGTCCGTCACCACAGCCATCGGCATTGGCGTGGTGGAGGAGTTAGGCGGTGTGGTCAGCATTACCGCCACGGTGATCGTCATTACCGGCGTGCTGGGCAATATGATCGGAGAGAGTGTGCTCCGGCGCTTCCATATCACCGAGCCGGTGGCCAAAGGCGTAGCAATGGGCACTTCCGCTCATGCGGTTGGAACGGCAAAAGCCATTGAGATGGGCGAGGTGGAAGGAGCCATGAGCGGCCTTTCCATTGCGGTGTCCGGTCTGCTCACCGCCATCGGAGCATCTATGTTCGCTATGTTCTGGTAACGAAAACGAAACACGCCATGAAATCGGAAGCTCCGATTTCATGGCGTGTTTTTTTGCTTTTTGCTGAAAAATCAGGTGGAAGTGGGGTCCAGAGCATCCCGAAGAGCGTCGCCAATGAAGTTGATGGCAACGACCAGCAGGATGATGACCAGTCCGGGGGGAACCCAGAGCCAAGGCTTTCCGGTGAGGATGGACAGGTTCTCCGCACCGTTGAGCATGTTGCCCAGAGAAGGGGTGGGAAGCTGAATGCCCATGCCAAGGAAGCTGAGGGCGGCCTCGTCCAGAATGCTGAGGGCCACCACGCTGGTGGCGTATACCAGAACCGGAGCAATGGTGTTGGGGAGAATGTCGCTGAAGAGGAGATAGCGTCGGGGCATACCGCTGAGCTGACTGCTCTTCACGAAGTTGGACTCTCGCAGGGACAGCACATTTCCTCGCACCAGACGGGCAACACCGGGCCAGTCCACCAGACCCAGAATAAAGATGATGGTCCACAGTCCGGGCTCAAAGATGGAGGCGGCCACCAGAACCAGAAGCACATAGGGGAAGCTCATGATGGCGTCAGTAATACGCATGATAATCATGTCCACCACGCCGCCGAAGAAGCCGCTGATCAGGCCCAGAACCACGCCCACGACCGTGGAAACGCCGGCGGCCATAATGCCCACCAGCAGGCTGATCCGAGTGCCGTGGAGCAAACGACTCAGCTGATCGCGTCCGATCTGATCGGTGCCCAGCCAGTGCTTGATGGAGGGAGCCTGAGAAAAGGTGCCCACGGTTTCGGCCGGGTCGTAGGGGTAGAAGAAGGGGACCACCACGGCAATCAGCACAAGGACGGCAAGCAGAATACAGCTGACCATCGCCAGCTTGTGGCGCTTGAATCGACGGCGGATGGTTTGCAGATAGGTTTCACTTTCCTGAGGGGAGAGGACCACTTTTTCCTTGCTGATCTGCTCTTTCATATACTGTTTTCGGTTCATGCGCGCGCCTCCTTCTGGAAGGAGATGGTGGGATCAACCACGGCATAGAGAATGTCGGTGATCAGATTTCCCACAAGCACCACCACGGCAGTGAACAGGCACACGCCCATAATAACGGGGTAGTCACGGCTGGTGATGGCGTTCATGGTCATCAGGCCCAGTCCGGGCCAGGAAAAGACCTGCTCTACGACCACAGCACCGCCGAACAGCATGGGAATCTCCATGCCGATGACGGTGATGACCGTGAGCATGGCGTTGCGAAGGGCGTGCTTGTAGATGACTCGGTTGCGACCGATGCCTTTGGCACGGGCGGTGCGGAGGTAATCCTGCTGGAGGATGCCCAGCACGGCGGAGCGGAAATAGCGGATGTTGGTGCCGGCCAGACCGAAGGACAGCACGAGGGTGGGCATAATCATGTGTTTCACCACATCCCAGAAGCCGCCGCCCACACCCAGCGTGGTCATGCCGGAGGAGGGCAGCCAGCCCAGCCGCACGGTGAACAGGTAGATGAGCAGCAGACCCAGAAAGAAGCTGGGAACGCTGGAACCCAGAAAGGAGAGGGACACCACGGTGTAATCGCCCTTGGAGTAGGCGTGGGTGGCGGAGAAAATGCCGCCCAGCAGGCTGAAAATCAGGCTCAGCACCAGAGCCGCACCCATCAGCAGCAGGGTGGGGCCGAGATGAGCGCCGATCATGGTGGAAACGGGCTGGAAGGTGGAGTAACTGACGCCCAGATCCCCCTGAAGCAGACCGAACAGCCAGATAAAGTACTGAACAAAGGCAGGCTTGTCCAAGCCCCAGTTAATGGCACGCTGTGCCAGAGCCGCTTCGGAAACACGGGCGCCGCCCATCATTTCCAGCGGGTTGCCGGACAGGCTCATCAGGGCAAAATCAATGACCGTGATGAGCAGCAGCACGGGAATGGCGATGAGAATACGCTTTGCGATGTATTTTGCCAATTAGTTCGCCTCCTTTTCTGCTCGGCGGCAGGTGGTCAGGTGATTGCTGCCTTCAAAGAGGGGACGAAGTTCCCCGGTGTAGTGATTGCATTCCTCGGTGGCAAAGGGACACCGGGGCAGGAAACGGCAGCCCTTGGGGGCGTCCACCGGAGAGATGGCTTCACTCCGGAGGGTGATGCCATCGTTGCCCCGCACCGCAGGATCCGGGGTGGGCACTGCGTCACAAAGGGCCCGGGTGTAGGGATGCACCGGGTTGCGGAACAGCTCCTTTGCATCGGCAATTTCAATGATCTGCCCCAGATACATCACCGCAATCCGCTGGCTCACATAGTTGACTGCACCCAAACCATGACCGATAAAGAGATAGGTGAGCCCCAGTTCCTGCTGAAGAGAGCGGAACAGGTTCAGAATTTGCGCCTGAATAGACACATCCAGAGCGCTGACCGGCTCGTCGCAGACGATCAGCTTGGGATGGAGGGACAGTGCCTTCGCAATGGCGATGCGCTGCCGCTGTCCGCCGGAGAATTCGTGGGGATAGCGGTTCTTTGCGCTTTTGGGCATGCCCACCATGTCCAGCAGCCGGTCTACCTCGGCCTCTGCCGTGGAGCGGGTGGCAAGACCGTGATAGATCATGGGGTCAGACAGAATCTGAAAGATATGTTTTTGAGGGTTCAGGGAAGAATAGCTGTCCTGAAAGACCATCTGAAGGTCGGTTCGCACCTGCTTCAGCTCCTCGTTGGAAGCGGTGGTCAGCTCAAGCCCTTTGTAGCGAATGGAGCCGGAGGTGGGCTTTTCCAGCCGGACGATCTGGCGTCCGATGGTGCTTTTGCCGCAGCCGGATTCACCCACCAGACCCAGAGTGGTGCCTTCCTCAATGGAGAAGCTCACATCGTCCACGGCGTGGACATGACCGGTGACCCGGGACAGAAATCCTCCCTTGATGGGGTAATGAACGCAGAGGCGTTCGACCTGTAAGATAGGAGTGTGTTCGCTCATTTCTCAACCTCCTTTGCCCGATGGCAGCGCACAAAGTGCCCGGGGCCGTGTTCCAAGGTTTCCTGCGTCTGCTCACATTCGGCAGTAGCGTAGGGGCAGCGGGAACGGAAGCGGCAGCCCTGCATATTCTGATAACGCTCCGGCACGGTGTCCCGGATGGATTCCAGTACCCGGTCGTCGGAGTCAGAAATGCTGGGCACACTCTTGAGCAGCATCTGGGTGTAGGGGTGGGCAGGATGGTGGAACAGCTCCATCACCGGGGCCTCTTCTACCACCTGACCGGCATACATGACCAGCACCTGATCGGCCATCTGAGCCACCAGACCCATGTCGTGGGTGATGAGGATGATGCTCATGCCGTTTTCCTTTTGAAGCTGCTGCAGCAGCTTCATGATCTGCTTCTGGATGGTTACATCCAGCGCGGTGGTGGGTTCATCGGCAATCAGCAGCTTGGGGTCACAGCTGAGGGCCATAGCGATCATCACACGCTGCCGCTGTCCGCCGGACAGAGTGTGGGGGTAGCTTCGGAAAGTGTTTTCCGGGTCCGGCAGTCCTACTTTTTCCAACAGGGACAAGGCACGCTGCTTGGCGCTCTTTTTATCCAAAGACAGATGAATCCGGATGGACTCCATCAGCTGATTTCCGATGGTAAACACCGGGTTCAGACTGGTCAGTGCGTCTTGAAAGATCATAGAAATTTCGCTGCCCCGGATGCGGTCCAGCTGCTTTTCCGACAGATTGGTGATGGGTTTGCCATCGAAGATAATTTCACCGCTGCTGATGCGTCCGTTTCGGCTCAGCAGCCCCATCACAGAAAGGCAAGTTACACTCTTACCGCAGCCGGACTCACCGACGATACAGAGAGTCTGTCCGGGGTAGGCATTGAAGCTGACATCATCCACCACGGTGCCTGCACTGAAGTCACTGGTAAAGACGGTGTTCATGTGTTGAACGGAAAGAATAGGTTCCAAAGCGATCACTTCCTTCGTACAAAAGAGTAAAAAGACATCAATCTTTCCTCAATTCAAGCCGACGGATTGAGTTGAGGAAAAACCAAGGTATTGCTTGGAAAAGAGCGGTACGCCGATTTTTCGGCGTACCGCTCGCAGCGGTTTTGCGTGGATTAGTTGGCAAGGGTCCATTCGTGGATGTTGTTGATGGAACCGTACATGGTGGGATGAGCGCCTTCCAGACGGTTGTTCTCTGCACCCAGAGGACCGTTGATGTAGAGGTCAATCATGGGGACGCTCTGCTGCACATAGGTGTCCACATGGAGCAGCGCCTCGGCATAGACCTCGGAATCGTTGGTGCTCCAAAGCACATCCAGCTGCTCAGCTACCGTGTCCGTCAGGTTGTGGCACCAGCTGTCCAGAACGAACTTCACATCCCAAGAGGGGTCCACCGGGGGATAGGTGTACTGCAAAGCCACCATAGCGGCGTCATCCTTGCCGGCCAGACCCATCAGGGTGTCCAGATCGACGGTCTTGATGTCCACCTGAATGCCCACGGAACTCCAAGCCTGCTGTGCCAGCTGAAGCGCCAGCGCCAGCTGAGCGTCACCGCTGTTGGCGTAGAGAGTGTAGGTGGTTTTGGGGTTCCAGCCCTCTTCTGTGGCCTTGGCCACCAGAGCCTTTGCACCTTCCACATCGTAGGCGGTGGGAGTCAGGTCCTTCCAGTAGGGACCGTCGGGCACAGCAAAGCCGTCAGCGTAAGTTCCGTTGCCGCCCAGCAGGCCGGTGACCAGCTGATCTCGATTCAGAGCCAGCAGCATGGCACGGCGAATGTTTTCGTTGTCAACGATATTGGTGTTGAAGAAGATGTTTTCCACGGAGTAAGCGGTACCGTGCTCGCTGGTCACATTTTTGAGAGACTTGATGTTGTCATAGTCCTCGATTTCGATGGTGCCCAGCAGGGGAGGGACGAGGTCGATTTCACCGGACTGCAGCCCGGCGTACAAGCCTGCACCGTCCACAATCTTGATGTTGGCGTTGGGGATGTTGACCGGGCCACGCCAGTAGGCGTCGTTGGCGGTGTAGGTCACATAGTGGTTGCTGTTGAAGCTGGTGGCCTTGTAGGGGCCGCTGACCACATCGGGGTGCGTGAACCAGTCGTAGGCGGCAAGCTCATTCTCCGGCACATCAGCCAGCACATGGGCAGGCATGGGAGCGATGAACTGAGCGTAGCCGTTGAGGAAGCTCACCAGGTTGATTTCGTTTTTGAAGGTGAAAGTGACGGTCTTTTCGTCCACCGCCTTCACGCCTTCCAGCGTGGTAGCGCCCTCAGGGAGGTAACCGCTTTCATCGTCGGTGCCCACCAGAGCGTGGAGCATCATAGCGGGATTAGCAATCACGGGGGAGGCAAGACGAGTCATGGTAAAGACGACATCGTCAGCAGTAATGGGAGTGCCGTCGCTCCAAGTGGCGTCATCATTGATGTGGACGGTGTAAGTGAGATTGTCGTCCGTCGTGATGGAGTCAGCCAGCATATATTCAAACTCAGCGTTGGAGTCCAGAGCCACCAAAGGCAGGAACTGGAGGCTGATGGCGTAATAATCGGAGAGGACGCCGCTGATCAGAACCGGATTCAGAGAACCGATGCTGGCAGTACAGCCGATGTTGACTGCGTTCTTCGACGAGGAAGAAGTGCTCTGCGTCGGATCAGAACCGCAGGAAACCAAAGACAAGGTCAGCAACAGGGCCAGCATAAGAGCGGACAGGCGGCAAAAAATTTTTTTCATGGATCAAGCTCCCTTCTTAAGGTAAAATTGTGCAATTTATCGCAAACTACACCAGCTACATTATAAAGGAAAAACACAGAAGAAGTCCAGCTTTTTTTCCTTGGATAAGAATGTGAAAAGCGAGGAAGGAACAAAAAAGTCGGGCGCCCATAAGCGGACGCCCAACGGGGATCAAACAGAACCGGAACAGCGGTCAGGACAGCTTCTTTGCGTCGGTTTTGGACTGGAATTTCTCGCCATCCACCAGAAAACGCTCGTGGGTGCCCTTACCGATGAGTCCTGCCTCGTCGTAAACGGCAGCAGAGAAGACCAGTCGGCGGCGATCCACTTCTACCAGAGCGGTTTTTGCGGTAACCTTCATACCCACCGGAGTGGCGGCCAAATGCTGGATGTTGAGGCTGGTTCCGACGGTGGTCTGCCCCTCTTCCAGTTCAGAGGCAATGCTCATCAGGGCCGTTTTTTCGATGAGAGCGATCATAGCAGGAGTGGCAAACACATCCAGAGAGCCGCTGCCCATGGTTTTAGCGGTGTTGGTCTGATCTACCACCACGGTCTGTTCGCCCAGAATACCGGTGTTCAACATAATTGGAGGACCTCCTCTAAATTTCAGTTGGCTTCATGATAACACAGGGAAGGCGATGATTCAAACAAACCGGGGCAAACATGGGGAAAATTCCGATTCGAAGGGAAATTTAAGCGAAAGAATTGCCAAGCGGAGGAATGTGTGGTACAATCTCGACAGTTCAAAGGGAGAGTTGCGCTCCCTTTTTGACTTTGCCAGAGGCAAGTAAACGGAATGTATGCGGGTATGATGAAATTGGTAAACATGCTGGATTTAGGTTCCAGTGCCGCAAGGCTTGTGGGTTCGAGTCCCACTACCCGTACCAAAATAAACGGGCACGACTCACATCGTGCCCGTTTTGTCATGCTTTGGTGATACCAAGAGCGAACGCCAGTAAAAGAACACCCCCACAGCATCTGCTGTGGGGGTGTGTTCGTTTTTCAGAGTTAAACTTCTGCCAGCCAAAGCTTTTTGGGAGCAAATTTTACCGTATATGCTCCGTCAGTGTCCATGCACTGCTCCGAATAAGCAGTTACCGTTTCAGAACCCATTTGCTCCTCTGCGCCCTTGCACGGAATGCCCTTGGCAGGAAGAGCAACGGGGATCACATCAACCAGTTTGCCCTCAAAATAGATGCTTGCGTCCAGCATGCCGTCAACCGCCCAAGAGACCGAGTCAGGAATGCCATCCGCATCTGCTTTGAAGTGGTTGCAAATGGAAACATTCAGTACCAGACTCTTTTGATTGTCTGCTTTTTGTACCGCTGCGTCCAATTCCAACGCATCGAACAAAACCTCCGTAGGTACCGTTTCCAGCACCAGTTTGTCCTTGGATTCCTTGATCTGCTGTTCGCAGTCGGCGATGGAATCCCGGGTATGACCGATTTGTTCGGTCAGATCTCTTGCCCACTGCTCCAGCTGTTCTGTGTGGGACTGAGCCCCGGTTTGGTTTTGTGCAACAATCTGCTCGTTTTCCCGCATAACATCTACTGTCGTGCCCACACCGGCCGATCTGCCGACCAAGCCATTGGCAACTACGCCCACGATGGCCTTCTGGTTTTTAAGGGCCACCTGAGGAGGTGCTGAGGTTCTCGAGTGCTTACCAAGATTCGTTTTTTCCTGCTCAAGCCGGTGCAGTTCGTCTTCCAGAATCGACTTTTCTTCTTCCAGCATCCGTGTGCGCTTCTGAATGCCCTGCAAATCAGCAAGCTGACGATAGAACTGCATGACACGGGCGTGCATTGGGTCAAATGCTCCTGCCTGCGTTCCGCATGACTCAGAAGTGTCCAGTCCTGCCGCACGATTGAATTTAACGGCGAAGCCCAGCACAACGATTCCGCCAATGAAACAGAGAATTGGCAGGATGCGGTGATCTCCAAGGATAAGAGTCAAAATTCCAGCCAAAACAGCAAGCAAACCGATGATAAAAAGGATTGCAGCTGTTTTCTTGCTTTCCCGTTTGTCGTACATAAGATTGCCTCCCTTTCTTGTTTGACAATGTAAGTCTGTAACGAGTGTTGCTTGGACTGAAAACGGACTTGATTAGATTGTAAAATATTCGCCTATGTAATTGAACCGAGTATACATCAACGGTCAATCGTTTGCAAGCTATTTCGTACTCCTAATGTTTAAATTTTCCATTTGCCGTGGAAGCGCTTTGCTGCACCTATGACCGCACCTGATTTCCTCGCTGGAAAGGGGTAAGATTTCTACTGCGGAGTCACACGAACATAAAACAAAAAGCACCGAAACGGCACTGCCGTTTCGGTGCTTTTTTACTGTTACAGTTCGTTCTCACTGGGAAGTTCGTGGCTTGGCAGAGCTGTCATGCTGTGCAGGCTGATGCCCAGCGTGGACAGATTATGCAGCGTTGCCGAGGTGGCAGGCATAAGCACACCGGTAGCACCCAGCAGGATGAGCATGCTGTTGAAGCCCAGAATGAACCGATAGTTGGCATGGATGCGCTTCATCAGTTCCGTGGAAATCTGACGCAGACGAACCAGCTCCCAGAGGTTTTCACCGGCAATGGTGATGTCCGCAATTTCCTGAGCGATGGCGGCACCGTCGCTGATTGCGATGCCCACATCGGACTCAGACAGGGCGGGGGAGTCGTTGATGCCGTCGCCCACCATGATGACGGTGTGACCGGCATTGCGGAGAGATGCCACATAGTTGGCCTTGTCCTCCGGCAGCACTTCAGCGTCAAACGCATCCACACCGACCTGAGCGGCAATGGCCTCGGCGGTGCGCTGGCTGTCGCCGGTCAGCATGACAGTTTTCTCAATGCCCAGCTTCCGCAGGGTGTGCAGCACAGCGGCAGCCTCTGCCCGGAGGGGATCCACGATGCAGATGACTGCGGCCAGCTTGCGGTCGATGGCCAGATACAGGTGGGAGTACTCAGCCGGAAGCGCATCGAACTTGTCCTGTTCGTCCTCAGGAATCACGCACTGCTCGTCCTCAAAGACAAAGTGTGCGCTGCCGATGAGCACCTTCAAATCGCCCACCTTGCTTGCAATGCCGTGCGCTACGATATACTCCACCTTGGAGTGGTACTCCTCGTGCTTCAGATCCCGCTGCTTGGCTTCCTCCACTACGGCGTTGGCCATGGAGTGGGGGAAGTGCTCCTCCAGACAGGCGGCCAGCCGCAGCATTTCAGCTTCCTCGTATCCGCAGAAGGGGATCACGGCAGCCACCTTGGGGCAGGCATGCGTCAGGGTGCCGGTCTTATCAAAGACAATGGTGTCCGCCTTAGCGATGGTTTCCAGGAACTTGCCGCCCTTGACGGTGATGTGCTCCTTACCGGCTTCCCGCATGGCAGAGAGCACCGCCAGAGGCATCGCCAGTTTCAGCGCACAGGAGAAGTCCACCATCAGCACCGACAGGGCACGGGTGACATTTCGGGTGAGCAGGAAGCTGAGCAGGCTGCCGGCAAATGTGTAGGGCACCAGCTTGTCCGCCAGATTGGATGCTTTGTTCTCGGAGGCAGACTTCATCTGCTCCGACTGCTCAATCATGGTGATGATCTGGTCGTAGCGGCTCTGGCCGGAGGCCTGATTCACGGCAATGACACATTCACCTTCCTCGACGATGGTACCGGCATACACCGGGCTGTCCAGCCGCTTCTCGATGGGGACAGATTCGCCGGTGAGGGAAGCCTGATTCACCATGGCCTCGCCTTCGATGACTACGCCGTCCACAGGGATGATACCACCCACACGGAGCACCACCTGATCGCCGGGCTGCACCTGAGAAATGGGCACCAAAGCCTCACCCTCCGGAGTGCGGAGCCAGACCCGGTCCACATTCAGGGACATACACTGAGCCAAATCCTGAATGGACTTCTTCCGGGTCCACTCCTCCAGCAGCTCGCCCAGCTCCAGCAGGAACATCACCGACCCTGCGGTGGCAAAGTCTCGGCGCACGATGGAAATGCCGATAGAGATAGCGTCCAGCAGTTCTACCTTCATCTTGCGTTTTCGCAGACAACGCAGTCCATGGCGCAGGAAGGGAACTGCGTGCCAAAGTACACGGGCAATGCGCAGGGGAGCGGGGAAGAACAGGGTGCTGGTGGCTTTGAGCGCCACCTTGGCAATCAGCTTTTCCTGAAACTCACGATTGAGCTTCCGGCTGCTGTGGGTCGGAGGCGTGACCGTTTTTTCAGCCAGCTCCCAAGAGAAGGTGCGCACGGCGTTCAGAATCTGTTCCCGATCGCCCTGATACTGCACTACAACGCAGCGGGTGCGCTCATGCACCGTGACCCGAAGCACGCCGGCGGTTTTCTGAAACCAGGTTTCCAGCAGATCCGCCTGCTTCAGGCTCATTTGCGCTTGAACAAAGCGAAAGCGGATGCGTCCCCGGCTTTCATGTTCAATGATTGCATTCATATAGAACCTCCATAGAAAAAGGAGTCGCAAAAGCGACTCCTTTTACTGCCAGTTATTTATGCTTCCTCACAGTTGCAGTCGCAAACCTGAGCAGCCTCTTTCTCAGCTGCTTCCTTAGCTGTGCGCTCTTCGTTCAGGTCCTTTGCAGCAGCGAGGATATCGCCGGCGTTCTCCTGAACGGTGGTCACGGTCTCCATCACAGAATCCTTCATCCGCAGGCCGGCGGCAGTGACATGGGTGTAAAGCTTCTTGGCATCCTTGCTGGTGAGCAGCTTAATACCGGCAGAACCAAACAAAGTACCGCCCACAAAGCAGGCCAATTTCATGTATTTACTCATAACAAACATTCCTTTCTTCAGATGATAGTTTCGATGATGTTATTTATGCTTGTATCCAGTGATCATTACCATAATCATACAAATTACGGCGCCCCACGCCCAAAAACGATGCTGCTTCATGGCAATTCCTCCTTTTGGATTCAATCATTCAATCTTTTTCGACTTTTTTATTATAGCACAATGCTTTCCGGTTAGACAATCATAATAAAGAGTGATTTTCCCAAAATTCACAGAAGATTAAAAATCTTAATCATCAAAGGCCCAATGAGCCACAGCGCTTGTTTCTGCGCCGGAACAGGGTAGCAGGCTGCACGGAGAAAATGAGAGAGATTTATATAATTAAATGTATCGGAGCAGGCGAAAAATCAAAAAAGATTGGGACAGGGTGAAAAATGTCAGTATTTTGGACAAAAATGCAGTTTGAGGGCGGAAAAACGGAAATTTGCCCGGGTTGAAGCAGAACCGAGCCGGGGAGAGTGTTTTATCCTTCGAATCCGTTCTAATTTGCAAAACAAAAAATTTCCAATTTTCTGAGAAAAAATCTAAGAGGAACCTGCAAAAAAGATCAGAATTGAACCTTTTGTATAGAAAATGCACTTTGAAATCAGAACCGTTTGATGGAGAAAAATCGAAAAAACGGGGCCCAAAAACGGGATGGCCCAAAAGCACGGGTGCCAAAAAAGTCAAGCTTTCAATTGTAAATTTTTTTAGACGCATACCGTTATATTCATGAAAAATAGAGTTGATTCGCAAATCTTTGTTGAAAATTGACGGTGTTGACAAAGGGGGCGAAGGGAGTATAATATTTTCGTTTTAAATATGTAAGGAGGGTTATAAATGGGGAAACGAAGCCTCAAGATTTTTATCAGTGTCATGTCCATTATCATGGTACTGCTGCTGATCGGAATCTTTCTGATCGGTGGAAGCCCCGCAGGTGAGTCTGTCAGTGGAGTGATGCGCGACTGCGTGCTTCATGAGCATGACAGGATCAACCTCTTCGGGGGGATGCAGGTGAATCCGGGTGCGATTTCGGCGTTTACCGTCACCGGAATGGTGCTGATTTTTGCGCTGATCGTACGAATTTTTGTAATTCCCAAATTCAAACTTGTACCTGGAAAGTTCCAGATGGTGCTGGAGCAGGCCGTCGGATTCTTTGATAATCTGGCAAAGACCAACAGCCCGGGGAGAAATTCGTTCCTGGGCGCCTATGTGTTTGCGGCCGGTGTGTACATCTTCCTCAGCACGCTGTTTGAGCTGCTGGGCCTTCAGGCGGTGACTGCACAGGGACATCCCGTCACCTTGCCTGCACCGCTTTCGGACATCAACGCCGCAATTGCTATGGGCTGCCTGTCCTATCTGGTGATTCTGTCCGGCGGTATCCTGTCCAACGGCATCAAGGGTGTGGGAAAGACGCTGAAGGAGTTCTCTCTGCCCATCTCCATGAGCTTCCGTCTGTTCGGCGGTCTGCTGAGCGGCGCTCTGGTGAGTGAGCTGGTCTACTACTATGTCCAGCTGAGTTTTGTGCTGCCGGTCCTTGTGGGCGTCATGTTCACGCTGCTGCATGCATTGATTCAGACCTATGTTCTTACCCTGCTGACCTCTCTGTTCTACGGAGAAGTGTCGGAAAAGAAAAAGGCAGAGTAAGAATACACTAAAATAATAAGGAGAAATTTGCTATGAATAAGATGCTGAAAAGAATTATGGTTAGCCTTTTGGTTGTAATTTTGGTTTGTGCAACTGCAATCCCCGTGTTCGCAGTGGGCGGCGCTGATGATGCCAAGAAGGATCAGGCTGTCACCACCGCAGCGGAGACCGAGACGGAAGAGACTGCTGAG
Organism: Oscillospiraceae bacterium; assembly: GCA_020025295.1. GTDB lineage: Bacteria > Bacillota > Clostridia > Oscillospirales > Oscillospiraceae > UMGS1766. Next base: position 38,338 of record JAHHSJ010000005.1, read on the forward strand.
GACAACAGCATTGGCGCCAAGGCCATCGGTGCCGCTATTGCTGTGGGTCTGGCCGCTGCTGCCGGTGCAATCGGCATGGGCATGGCAGTCGGTAAGGCTACGGAAGGTATTTCCCGTCAGCCTGAGGCAGAAGGCAAGATCAGAACCACCCTTATGCTGGGTCTGGTGTTTATCGAAACGGCAATCATCTATGCCCTGATCATTGCTATCCTGGTCATCTTTGTGTTGTAAGACGGAGTGAATGAGTTATGCCATTAAATATTGATTGGCAGCAGATTTTGCTGCATTTGTTTAACTTTGCTCTTCTGTTTACCATCCTGTATGTGCTGCTCTATAAGCCGGTGAAGAAGTTCATGGACCAGAGAAGCAATTACTATAAGGAACTGGACGAGAAGGCGAAGAAGAGCGTGGAAGACGGCGCTGCCGCTCAGGCACAGTATCAGCAGCAGCTGGATACGGCCAAGGATGAGATCGACGCCATGCGTGCCAAGGCCAGCAAGGAAGCCAGCCAGCTGAGCGAGACCATCATTGCTGAGGCAAAGGAAGAGGCCTCTCATATCATCGCAGACGCAAAGACCGAGGCCAACCGTGAGCGTAAGCGCATTTTGGCCGGTGCCGGGGAAGAGATTTCTCAGATCGTGACCGACGCCGCTGCAAAGCTGGTGTTCCCGGATGCGGACAGCGCCTATGAGGACTTCTTGACCGCAGTTGAAGGAAGTGAGCAGGATGAGCGATAAAAGACCGATGCAGGCCTTTCTGGTTTCGGCTAAGGCTCCTTCTGCCGAGCATGAAGCTCGGTTCCTGACCTTCCTGACTAAGAAGTACGGAGAGGGCATTGAGCTGGTCTGGAAGAAGGACGAAACCGTGAAGAACGGCTTCCGTCTGGAAGTCGGAAGCGAGATTTACGACTGGAGTGCTCAGGGCCGCTTTGCTCAGTTCAAGAATGCACTGGGCAGCATCAAGGCCGAGAACGATGTGATTCCCCTGCTGAAGGAGAAGGTCGGCAATTGGGTGCCGGAGGCATACGCCGAAGAGCGAGGCATCGTGCAGTCCGTCGGTGACGGTATTGCCACGGTGTCCGGTCTGGAGCACGCCACCTACGGCGAAGTGCTGCTGTTTTCCGGCGGAATTCGCGGCATGGTGCAGGAACTGGACGAGAACGGCGTGGGCTGCATCCTGTTCGGTGATGACGAGCAGATCAGCGCCGGCAGCATTGTCTGCAGAAGCGGAAAGCCGGCCGGTATTCCGGTGGGCCATGGTATGCTGGGCCGTATTGTCAACGCACTGGGCGCACCTATTGACGGCAAGGGTGACATCGAGGAAGAGGCCTTCTACCCGGTGGAAAAGCCCGCTCCGGGCATCATTGACCGCCAGCCGGTCAATGCTCCTCTGGAGACCGGCATTCTGGCCATTGACTCCATGTTCCCGATTGGCCGGGGCCAGCGTGAGCTGATTATCGGCGACCGCCAGACCGGCAAGACCGCCATTGCCATTGATACCATCATCAACCAGAAGGGCAAGGATGTCATCTGCATCTATGTGGCCATCGGCCAGAAGGCCAGCAGCATTGCCCAGCTGGCGCAGAACCTGAAAAAGCACGGCGCTATGGATTACACCATCATCGTGAATGCCAGCGCCAGTGAGCCGGCCCCCTATTTGTATGTGGCGCCTTACGCCGGCTGTGCCATCGGTGAGTACTTCATGGAGCAGGGCAAGGATGTGCTGATCGTCTACGACGACCTTTCCAAGCACGCCGTGGCCTATCGTACCCTGAGCCTGCTGCTGGAGCGTTCTCCCGGTCGTGAAGCCTATCCCGGCGATGTGTTCTATCTGCATTCCCGTCTGCTGGAGCGTTCTGCTCACCTGAGCGACGCCAAGGGCGGCGGCAGCATGACCGCTCTGCCGATTGCAGAGACCCAGTCCGGCGATGTGTCCGCTTATATTCCCACCAATATCATCTCCATTACCGACGGCCAGATTTTCCTGGAAAGCGACCTGTTCTATTCCGGTCAGCGTCCCGCCGTGAATGTGGGCCTGTCCGTGTCCCGTGTGGGCTCTGCGGCACAGTACCCGGCCGTGAAGAAGGCCTCCGGCGCACTCCGTCTGAGTCTGGCCCAGTACCGTGAGATGGAAGTCTTTACCCAGTTTGCCAGCGATCTGGACGCCGCTACCAAGCGGCAGCTGAAGTTCGGCACCGAGCTGATGACCATTCTGCGTCAGAAGCAGTTCAGCCCCTTCAAGATGCACGAGCAGGTGATTTTGCTGGTGGCTGCGCTGAACAATGCATTCCAGAATGTGGAGCTGGACTCCGTCCTGTCCACATCCAAGGATATGCTGGCGTATTTCAATACCAACTACGCTTCTCTTTGCAAGGATCTGGAAACCAGTGGTGACCTGACCGACGAGAACAAAGAGAAGATCATTGAAATTGCACGGGAATTCACGCAAAAAGCCGGGTGGTGATTTGTATGCCCAGTACAAAAGAAATCAAAAACCGTATCAAAAGCGTTCAGGATACCCAGAAGATCACCGGCGCCATGCACCTGATTGCAGCCACCAAGCTGCAGCGAGCCAAGGCGGAGTTTGATAAGACCAGACCGTATTTTGATGCGGTCAAGGGTGAGATCAAGCGTATTTTCCGTACGGATGAGGACATTGACAGCCGTTACTTCTATCCTGTGACCGGCGAGCATGACTTTGAAGGCGCATACGGCTATCTGGTCATTACCGCAGATAAGGGACTTGCCGGCGCTTATAACTTGAATGTGATTAAGCAGGCTCTTGCCATGATGAGCGCCCACGACAATAATAAGCTTTATGTGGTGGGAGAGTATGGCAGACAGTATTTCGCCACCCATAAAATTCCCATCGAGAAGAGCTTTCTCTATACGGCACAGAATCCGACGATGCACCGTGCCAGAGAGATGAGCTCCATTCTGGTGGACGCATTCAATAAGGGCGAGCTGAAAAAAATCTTTGTCATTTATACCGATTTCCATTCCGGACTGAATGACGAAGCCTGTACTACCCGACTGCTGCCCTTTCACCGGGCCAACTTTACCACTCCGGCGCAGGAAAAAAGCATTGATGTTCCCTTTGAGTTTGAGCCGTCCATGGAGCAGGTGCTGGACAATATTATTCCCAGCTACATCACCGGCTTCATTTACAGCGCCCTTGTGTCCGGCTTCTGCAGCGAGCAGAGTGCCCGCATGACGGCCATGGACAGCGCAAATACCAATGCGGAAAAGCTGCTGGACGGTCTGGGAAGACAGTACAATCACATCCGACAGAGTGATATTACCCGTGAGATTACGGAAATCGCGTCCGGCTCACGGAGCCTGAAACGAAACGCGGAAAAACATAGGAAGGAGTAATGCGATATGACAGGAAAAATTGTAAAAATATCCGGTTCCGTAGTTGATGTTGCCTTCCAGTGTAATCAGCTGCCCAAAATCCGCGAAGCCCTGTATGTGATGGTCGATGGTGAAAAGCGTGTGATGGAAGTCGCACAGCATGTCAGCGAGACCAGAGTTCGCTGCATCATGCTTTCGGTCAGCGACGGCCTTGCAAGAGGCATGGAAGTGGTTTCCACCGGTGCCGGTATCAGTGTGCCAGTAGGCGAGCGTACCCTCGGTCGTATGTTCAATGTTTTGGGTGATCCCATCGACGGCGGAGCAAAGCTGGATGACAGAACCCCTCAGAGATGTATTCACCGGAAGGCCCCGTCCTTTGAGGAGCAGAGCCCGGTGGTTGAAATTCTGGAAACCGGCATCAAGGTCATCGACCTGCTGGAGCCCTACCCCAAGGGAGGTAAGATCGGCCTGTTCGGCGGCGCCGGTGTCGGCAAAACCGTTCTGATTCAGGAGCTGATCCATAATGTGGCTACCAAGCACGGCGGCTACTCGGTGTTCACCGGCGTCGGTGAGCGTTCCCGTGAGGGTAATGACCTGTGGAATGAAATGCGGGAAAGCGGCGTTGCCGATAAGACGGCTCTGGTGTTCGGTCAGATGAACGAAACCCCCGGCGTCCGTATGCGTGTGGCTCTGTCCGGTCTGACCATGGCAGAGTATTTCCGTGACGAAGAGAACCGGGATGTGCTGTTGTTCATTGATAACATCTTCCGTTTTGTTCAGGCAGGCAGTGAGGTTTCCACGCTGCTGGGCCGTATGCCCTCCGCTGTGGGCTATCAGCCCACGCTGGCAGAAGAGATGGGCGCCCTTCAGGAGCGTATCACCTCCACCAAGAGCGGCTCCGTTACCTCGGTTCAGGCTGTGTATGTCCCTGCGGATGACCTGAGCGACCCCGCCCCTGCCACTACCTTCTCCCATCTGGACTCCCAGACGGTTCTGAGCCGTAAGATTGCCGAGCAGGGCATCTATCCTGCCGTCGATCCGCTGGAATCCTCCTCCCGTATTCTGGAGGCTGATGTGGTGGGTGAGGAGCATTATACCATTGCTCGAACCGTGCAGGAGATTCTCCAGAAGTACAACGACCTGCAGGACATCATCGCCATTTTGGGTATTGATGAACTGAGCGACAGCGATAAGCTGGTGGTGTCCCGTGCAAGAAAGATTCAGCGCTTCTTGGCTCAGCCCACCTGCGTGGCAGAGAAGTTCACCGGTATCCCCGGTATCTATGTGCCGCTGAAGGATACCCTCCGCAGCTTCAAGGCCATCATCAACGGTGAGGCCGATCAGTATCCGGAGGCTGCCTTCTATAATGTGGGTACCATCGACGATGTGAAGGCAAAGGCCGAGAAGATTGCCAAAGGGGAACTGTAATGAAAACCTTTGAGCTGTGTATTCTGGCTGCGGATAAGCCCTTCTTTCAGGGTAAGTGTGAGTCCATCGTTCTGCCTACGACTCAGGGCGAGTATGGAATTCTGGCCTCTCACCGCAACACGGTCGCCGCAGTTGTGCCCGGAATGCTGCGCTATTGCACCGCCGACGGCGAACAGTACATCGCCAGCGTGTCCGAGGGTATTGTGAAGATCGAGAACGGGGATGTGCTGGTTTTGGTGGATACCATCGAGCGCCCCGAGGAGATCGACGCCAACGCAGAGCGTGAGCAGATCGAGCGGGCGAAAGAGGAGCTGCTGCAAAAGCAAAGTATTGCAGATTACCACGCTACCTGTGCCCGTATGGCAAGATCCCTTGCCCGACTCAAAACGAAAAGCTATAAGCATTTCTGATCGCATCTTATATTTTGGGGTGCGGACCGCTTCGGAGCGGCTGAATAAGCTCCGGAGGTGGTCCGTACCCCTTTTTTGTTTTGTTTTCTCGGGTGTGACAGCTGACTGCGGACGCCGCAGGCTTTTTCCTGTGGATTTGCTTGAAAAGTGCCGACAGTAAGGTGCTTCGGAGCGCAGAGATTTGTCGGTTCAGACTAAATGAGAGGAAAGGAAGAAAATACAGGAAAAACACTTGCAATGCGACAGGAAAGAGACTATATTATAGTCTGTGTTCACGATAAATGAAAAGGTGATGTATATGAACATTCAAGAAATGGATCTTGTGAAAATTCTGCTGCGGGAGCCCTATCAGAACCAGCGGGTGCTGGCAGAGCAGTCCGGCTACTCGCTGGGAGCGGTCAACCGCAGCATTAAATCCCTGCAGGAGCAGGGGCTGATGGATGAAGAGAAAGCCCTGACGGCGAAGGCATATGAGCTGCTGAAGGAAAATGCCCCTCGGCGGGCAATCATTCTGGCAGCCGGCTTTGGTATGCGAATGATTCCGATCAATGTGGAAACCCCAAAGGCATTGCTGCGTGTGAAGGGAGAAACCCTCATCGAGCGGCTGATCTGCCAGCTGCATGAAGTGGGCATCCGGGAGATATATGTGGTTGTTGGTTTCATGAAGGAGAGTTTTGAATATCTGATTGACGAATACGATGTTAATCTGGTGGTCAATGCGGACTATGCCGAATCCAACAATCTGCTTTCCCTGAATCTGGTCCGGGACAAGCTGACCAATGCCTACATTCTGCCCTGTGATGTTTGGTGCCGCACCAACCCCTTCCAGACGCAGGAACTGTATTCTTGGTACATGGTTGAGGACATGGAGGATGAGCACAGCTCCGTCCGGGTCAACCGTAAGCAGGAACTGGTTGTGACGGATCGACATCAGAAGGGCAATCAGATGGTGGGCATCAGCTACATCAACAAGGAGTATGCTCCGGTGCTGGCCAAGCGTCTGGAGGAAATGAGCGAGGACCGCACTTGCAGTCAGAGCTTCTGGGAGGAGGCTCTGTATCGAAACGGCAAGATGACGGTTTGGGCCAAGGTAGCGGCAGCTCAGGATGTGGTGGAAATCAACACCTATGAACAGCTTCGTGAGTTTGACAGTGGTGCGGAACAGCTGAAGAATGAGGCAATTTCCACCATCGCCCATGCGCTCAATGTGGACAGCTCTGAAATTAAGAAAATTACAGTGCTGAAGAAAGGCATGACCAACCGATCCTTCCTGTTTTCCTGCAAGGGTCAGAAGTACATCATGCGTGTCCCCGGTGAGGGCACCGATCAGCTGATCGACCGTCGGCAGGAAGCTGCGGTCTATCAGGTCATTCGGGATAAAAAGCTCTGCGATGACATTGTGTATATCAACCCGGACAATGGATTTAAAATCACCAAATATCTCCCCGATGTCCGGGTCTGTGACGCCTATCAGGAAGCAGATGTGGAAAAAACCATGGCTGTGCTGCGTGGATTCCATCAGCAGGGCATCGTGGTGGATCATGAGTTTGACCTGTGGGGAAAACTGGAGTTTTATGAAACGCTCTGGGAGGGTAAGCCCTCTGCCTATCGGGACTATCTCAAGACCAAGGAGAATGTGTACTCTCTGCGCCCCTATGTTGAGGCTCATGTGGAGAAAAAGGTACTGACCCATATCGACGCTGTGCCGGATAATTTCCTGTTCTATCAGAATGAACAGGGAGAGGAAGAAATCCGCCTGATCGACTGGGAGTACGCCGGTATGCAGGACCCTCATGTGGACATTGCCATGTATGCCATCTATGCCCTTTATAACAAAGAGGAAGTCGATCATCTGATTGATGTCTACTTTGAGCATCATTGCACGATGGAAACCCGCATTAAGATCTATTGCTATGTGGCAATCTGCGGACTGCTGTGGAGCAACTGGTGCGAATATAAGCGAGAGCTGGGCGTGGGCTTTGGCGAATACAGTCTCCGCCAGTACCGCTATGCCAAGGAATTCTATCGCTATGCGACAGAGGGTATGAAACATTTGGGTTTGGAGGAAAGCCAGCATGAGTAAGAGCAATCGGGTAGAACGAGCGATCATTATGGCCGCCGGAAAGGGAAAGCGGATGCAGCCGGTGACTTTGACGACCCCCAAGCCTTTGGTCAAGGTGAATGGGGTTCGCATGATCGACACCGTGATTGATGCACTCCATACCAACGGCATTCATGAAATTTACATTGTGGTTGGCTATCTGAAGGAGCAGTTCACTGTGCTGCAGGAGAAGTACACCGGCATTACGCTGATTGAAAATCCGTATTACGATACCTGCAATAATATTTCTTCGCTGTATGTGGCCAGAGATCACATTTGCAATACCATTATTCTGGACGGAGATCAGATCATTTATCATCCGGAAATTCTGACTCCGGACTTCACTCGTTCCGGTTATAACTGCATTTGGACGGATGAGGAAACCGATGAATGGCTGCTGAATGTGGAAGATGACATTGTCACCGCCTGCAGCCGTACCGGCGGAGCCGGTGGCTGGCAGCTGTTCAGCGTGTCCAGATGGAATGAAGCGGACGGCAAAAAGCTCAAGCGCCATCTGGAACTGGAGTTTGATGAGAAGCAGAATCGTCAAATCTATTGGGATGATGTGGCACTCTTCTGCCATCCCGAGGAATACCAGTTGGGTGTGCGGCAAATGTATGCCGGCGATATTCTCGAAATTGACAATCTGGACGAGCTGATTGCATTGGACCCCAGCTATGCCCGGTTTGGCAGTAAGGAGGAAACAAAATGAAAGAAAAGAATAAAATGACTGCGGACACGGGAAAACGGGTGGATTGGCTCATCACGCTGCTGCCGCTGGCTATCATTGTTGCGCTTTGCGTGGTGTTTATGGCAGCTCCGGAGCAGTCCAATCTGGTTCTGAGCAAGATCCGCTTCTTTTTCGGTGATACCTTTGGCACCTACTATCTGGTGATTGGCCTCGGTATCTTCCTGGTGTCCCTGTTCATTGCCTGCTCCAAGTACGGCAATATTGTTTTGGGCGCACCCGATGAGAAACCCAAGTATTCGTTCTTTGCATGGGGCTCCATGATGTTCACCTGCGGTCTGGCGGCGGACATCCTGTTCTACTCGTTTTCTGAGTGGTTTATGTACGCCAATGACCCCCATATTGCAGAGCTGGGCTCGGTGCAGGATTGGGCAGGCGTGTTCCCTGTGTTCCATTGGAGCCTTGTGCCTTGGGGCTTTTATCTGGTTCTGGCGGCAGCCTTTGGCTTTATGCTCCATGTCAGACAGCGTGAGCGTCAGAAGTTCTCTGAGGCCTGCCGCCCGGTTCTGGGCAAGCACACCGATGGCTGGGCCGGCCGCATCATCGACCTGCTGGCTGTCTTTGCCCTGATTGCCGGTACGGCAACCACCTTCAGCGTGGCCACCCCCCTGATGACCATGATTATCAATTCTCTGTTCCATGTGGAATTGAACCGCACTGCGGTGACCATCATCATTCTGATTATTACCTGCGTCATCTACACTTACTCTCTGCTCCACGGCTTTAAGGGGATCAGCTGGCTGGCAAAGGTCTGCATTTACCTGTTCTTTGGCCTTTTGGTGTATGTGCTGCTGTTCTGCGGACAGACCAGATACATTGTGGAGACCGGTTTCTCCTCCATCGGAAGAATGGTGCAGAACTTCTTTGAGCTTGCCACCTATACCGATCCCGGCAGAACCAGCTTCTTCCCCCAGAACTGGACCATTTACTACTGGGCCTATTGGATGGTCTGGTGCGTGGCAGCTCCCTTCTTCATCGGCAGCATTTCCAGAGGCCGGACCATTCGTCAGACCATTCTAGGCGGCTATGTCTTTGGCGTTGGCTCTACGATTTCCAGTTTTGTCATTTTGGGCAACTACTCCATGGGCATGGAGATGTCCGGAGCCACCCACCTGCTGGAGCAGTTCCAGCAGACCGGTGACACCTATCAGCTGATTACCTCCATTATTGACACCATGCCGCTGGCACCGGTGGTTTTGGCGGTGGTTCTCATCACTATGATTGCCTTCTACGCCACCTCCTTTGATTCCATTGCACTGACGGCATCCTGTTACAGCTACCATCGGCTGAAGTCGGATGAGCAGCCCAACAAGCTGATCCAGCTGATGTGGTGCATCCTTCTGATTTTGCTGCCCATTGCACTGATCTTCGCAGACAGCTCCATGAGCAATTTGCAGTCGGTCAGTATTGTGGCCGCATTCCCCATCGGTGCGGTGATGGTGCTGATTGTCTGGAGTTTCCTGAGAGACGCGAAAAAGTATATGAAGGAGAGCGGCAAGGCCTCCTGATTTCTCTGTGGATAAACTGAACCCGGACCTCTGTTAATTCTGGCAGAGGTCCGGGTTTTCCATATGCGGAGCGAACAAAACCCCCGGTTCTGTGTAAGAACCGGGGATTTTGTTGGAAGGAAGTGTTTGTGAATCAGAAGCCAAGGGGATAAGTCCAGCCCATGGTGTCCTCCACCGTGCCGGTCTGCATACCATAGATATTGTCGTAGAGCTTTTGTGCGACCGGGCCAACCTTGCCGTCGGCCACCTGCACATCCGTGCCCTTGACACAGAGCCAGCCAATGGGAGAAATCACAGCGGCGGTGCCGGAGGCGAAGATTTCCTTCAGAGAGCCGTCTTTGGTGGCAGCTACCACCTCGTCGATGGACAGTTTGCGCTCGGAAACCTTGACGCCCCATTTCTTCAGCAGCTGAATGACGGAGTTTCGGGTGATGCCGGGGAGGATGGTGCCGCTGTCCAGAGGTGCGGTGATGACCTCATCACCGATCATGAAGAAGGCGTTGGAGGTGCCGATCTCTTCCACATACTTGTGTTCTTCGGCGTCCAGCCAAAGGACGTCCTTGCAGTTATACTTGATGGCGTCCTGAGAGGCACGCATACCGCCGCCGTAGTTGCCGCCCACCTTGGCATAGCCGGTGCCGCCCTTGGCAGCACGGATGTATTTGTCCTGCACATAGATGCGGGTGGTGCTGAGTCCGCCGTCGTTGGCGGCATAGTAAGAGCCGGTGGGGCTGAGGATAATCATGAATTTGTAGTGCTTGGCGGGCAGTACGGAGAAGGAAACCTCGTCGCCGAAGAGGAAGGGGCGGATGTAAAGCGCCGTGCCGGGGGCGTGGGGAATCCAGTCCTTGTCGGCTTCAATGACCGCTTTCAGTCCGGCCAGAAACAGGTCGCCGGGAACCTCCGGCATACACATACGCTCACAGGTGTTCTTCATGCGGGCGATGTTCATGTCCGGGCGGAACAGCTGCACGCTGCCGTCGGGACGGCGATAGGCTTTCATGCCCTCAAACATCATCTGAGCGTAGTGCAGCACAGCGGAGGCAGGCTCGATGAGGAAGGGCGCATGAGGCACCACACGGGGCGAGTGCCAGCCCTGCCCCTCGTCATATTCCATGACGAACATATGGTCGGTGAAGTATTTGGCAAACCCCAGCTGAGATTCGTCGGCAGGACGGGGCTTGGGGTTGGTGGTTCTGGTTACCGGGATTTCGTAAGTCATAGGAGGTCCTTCTTTCTCGTTAAATATGGTACAGTTCCGGTCGTCTGTCCCGGAACACAGGAATCGTGTTTCGTATTTTGTTGAGGGTGTCCATGCTGCATTCACCCATCAGGATTTCTTCCTGCGTTCCGGCGAGAGCGATGGTTTCGCCCCAAGGGTCAATCACGGCGGAGCTGCCGCCGTATACCGTATCTCCGGCGGTGCCGCAGGAGTTGCAGCAGACCACAAACATCTGGTTTTCAATGGCTCTGGCGGTGGTCAGCGTTCTCAGATGGGCCGTCCGCACGCCGGGCCACTGAGAAACCACAAAGAGCAGATCCAAACCCGGCACCGTCAGGCTTCGGGTCAGCTCGGGAAAGCGGAGGTCGTAGCAGATGATCAGACCGCAGTCCACACCGTCCAGCTGGAATCGACACAGGTGATCGCCGGGGGTGTAGCTGAGGTGCTCACCCATAGGGGAGAAGAGGTGGGTTTTGTCATAGGAGGTAATGCAGACGCCGGTGCGGTCAAACACCATGGCGGTGTTGTATATGTTGTCGTTTCGCTGGTTGGATACGCTGCCGGCGACGATGTTCACGCCGTATTTGGCGGCAAGTCCTCCGATTTTCTCTTTTACCCGGGCTCCATCCTCGTCGCAGAGTGCGGCGAGGTTTTCTTTTGGGAAAAAGCCGGTGTTCCAAGTTTCCGGAAGCACCAGCACATCCGGCTGTGCTGCCATGGCCTGTTCGATCAGCTCTGCCGCATGGGTGAAGTTTTCGTTGGGACAGCCCAGCTTCATATCCATTTGCAGACAGGCGATTTTCATGGCTGATAGTCCTTTCCCAGCAGCAGAGCCTTCATATTCAGCTCCAGCAGAGCGGCCTTGGTGGGGGGGACCAGCTTTTGCACCACCGCTTCCGTGCCCTCAAAGGAAAGCTCCGGGTGGTTTTCCAGCACATGCCCCATGAGAATCATGTTTGCCAGTGTGGCAAGGCCGTGCTCCTTTGCCATCTGGGTGGCGGGGATGGAGAATACCTCCACATCCTTCCGATTCACTGGTTCGGTTACCAGAGAGGAGTCCACATAGATTTGACCGCCGGGAGCAACCGTACTTCCGTACTTTTGCAGGGAAGGGAGGTTCATGGCAATCAGTACATCCGGAGTAGTGATGATGGGAGAGCCGATGGGCTGCTCGGAGAGGATGATATTGCAGTTTGCTGTGCCGCCTCGCATTTCCGGACCGTAGGAGGGGAGCCAAGATACCTGCAAGTCGTCCATCAACCCCTTGTTAGCCAGAAACTTGCCGGAAAACAGAACGCCCTGTCCGCCAAAGCCTGCAATGAGGATTTGTGTGGTTTTCATTTGCACGCCACCTCCTGTTCTGCGGAACGATCCTTGTAAACACCAAGGGGATAGTAGGGGAGCATATCACTTTCCACCCATTCCAGTGCCTGCTGGGGAGACATACCCCAGTTGGTGGGACAGGCGGAAACCACCTCGACCAGAGAGAAGCCCTTGCCGTCGATCTGGTTCAGGAAGGCCTTCTGAATGACCTGCTTGGCGTGTTTTACATTCTTTACATTGTTCACAGCCACCCGGGCGACAAACTCCGGGCCTTCCAGAGTGGACAGCATCTCGCAGACCTTGATGGGCCAGCCGCAGTGGTTCACATCACGGCCGTAGGGGCTGGTCTGGGTCACCTGACCGGGCAGAGAGGTGGGAGCCATCTGACCGCCGGTCATGCCGTAAATGGCGTTGTTGACGAAGATGACGGTGATATTTTCGTTGCGAGCGGCGCTGTGGACGGTTTCCGCCATGCCGATGGAGGCTAAATCGCCGTCGCCCTGATAGGTAAACACCACATTTTCCGGACGGCAGCGCTTGATGCCGGTGGCGACCGCCGGAGCACGGCCGTGGGGAGTTTCAATCATGTCACAGGCGAAGTAATCGTAAGCCATAACCGCACAGCCGACCGGAGCCACACCGATGGTCTTGCCCTCAATGCCCAAGGTGTCCATGGCCTCGGCAACCAGACGGTGGATGATGCCGTGGGGACAGCCTGGGCAGTAGTGCAGCGGCACATCCAAGAGGGCGTGGGGTCGATCAAATACAACGGCCATAATCAGAATTCTCCTTTCTGGGCACGGCGGATGGATTCCAGCACCTGATCCGGGCTGGGGATCATGCCGCCGCATCGGTTGCAGAGGGCAACCGGCTTTTTGCACTGGGTGGCAAGGCGGATGTCCTCGATCATCTGCCCCATGCTGAGTTCCACGGAGAGGAACCCCTTCACCTTGTCTGCCGCAGCCAGCAGGGGTTTGGTGGGGAAGGGCCACAGGGTGATGGGTCGGATCAATCCCACCTTAATGCCTTCTTCCCGGGCGGCGACGATGGCGTTCTTTGCCACACGGGCGGCGATGCCGAAGGCTACTACGCAGAGCTCTGCGTCCTCCATCTGGTATTCCTCCCACATGGTTTCGTTTTCCTCAACCTGCTTGTAGCGCTCATAACGCTGGAAGTTCTTCTGTTCCAGCTCTGCGGGGCTGAGGTACAGGGAGTTGACCACATGGTGTTCCCGTTTGCCTTCGGTGCCGGTGAGTTCCCAAGGTTTATCATAGGTTTCGATTTCCACATCTTCAAAGGAGATAGGCTCCATCATCTGACCAATGGTGCCGTCGGCCAGAATCATGGCGGTCATGCGGTATTTGTCCGCCAGATTGAACCCCTTGACCGTCAGGCTTGCCATCTCCTGCACCGAGGCCGGCGCCAGCACGATCATCCGGTAGTCGCCGTGACCGCCGCCCTTGGTGGCTTGAAAGTAATCGGACTGGGAGGGCTGGATGCCGCCCAGACCGGGACCGCCTCGCTGGACATTGACCACAAAGGCAGGAACATCGGAACCGGCGATGTAGCTCAGTCCCTCGGTTTTCAGGGAGATGCCGGGGCTGGAAGAGGAGGTCATCGCCCGCATGCCGGCGGAAGATGCGCCGTAGACCATGTTGATGGATGCGATCTCACTCTCTGCCTGTAAAAAGACGCCGCCGATCTTGGGCATTTTCTTTGCCATGTAGGCGGCAATTTCTGTCTGGGGGGTGATGGGATAGCCGAAGTAGTGGCGGCAGCCGGCCCGGATGGCGGCTTCTGCAATGGCTTCGTTGCCCTTCATCAATACTCGTTCTGCCATGGGAGCCACCTTACCTTTCTACCTTGATGATACAGTCGGGACACATGGTTGCGCAGAAGGCGCAGCCGATGCACTGTTCCGGAGCGGTCATCACCGCCGGGGAATAGCCTTTGGCGTTGATTTTGCCGTTGGCAATCGCAAGAATGCCCTTGGGGCAGGCGTTGACGCACAGCCCGCAGCCCTTACATTGATCTTCTCGAAATGTTACTTTAGCCATTTGAGTTCCTCCTTCGGCTGGTTATCCCCACAGAGGCCGATTTTGCGGCTTCTGTTCCGGTAAGTCAAAGTATTTTGCCTGCAAATGAAGCGGCAGTAGATTGGGCAGAACGCCCTTCAAGTCCTCAGCCACATCCGATCGCACCGTGTGCAAAAACACGGGGAGGTGACTGCGCTCGGACAGTGCGTGGATGAAATCCAGAGAGTCCAGCACCGTCTGGGGAGTGGTTTCGCTGCCCAGATTGGAGTTGTTTACAATATCAGTGAATTTCAGACCGCAGGCCGTTTCAATTTCTTCCATGACCTCCAGTGCATCCTCCGGCGTCCGGGTCAACGGGCGGTAGCAGTTGGCTACAAAGACCATGCGGTAGTTGTTTTCTTCTAAGATGAAGGGGGTGTAGCGCCCCAGCGCATAGGCCCCACGATCGTCGCCGCCGATGTCCATGATGCCCCAAGTGTTCCGGTCCTCTACCAGACGGTAGGCTTCCGCCGGCAGAGCGGGTAAATCCACATTGGAGTTGGCAAACTGGGGCGAAATCAGGTCTACACCGGCCTGTGCCAGCGTGTCGGCACTGTCTTTTGTGCGGAAATAGGGGTTCACAATGTCCAGATCTGCGATGCAGACATTCTTACCCAGCTCCGCCAGATGCAGGGCGTAGTTGACGGCAATATTGGTTTTTCCGGAGCCGTAGTGCCCTGCAAAGAGGGTCAGTCGTTTGTGTTCCATGTCGTTTCCTCCGGCGCTTACAGCTGATTGCGGATGATCTTTCCGCTGATGGTCTTAGGCAGGCTGTCCCGGAACTCCACGATTCTGGGGTACTTGTAGGGAGCCGTGTGCTGCTTGACATAGGTCTGGATTTCCTTCTTGAGCTCCTCCGAAGGCTGCTTGCCTTCCACCAGCACGATGCTGGCTTTCACGACCTGTCCTCGTACCTCATCCGGAGCGGCAGATACGCCGCATTCCAGCACATAGGGCAGCTCCATGATGGTGCTTTCGATCTCAAAGGGCCCGATGCGGTAGCCGGAGGACTTGATTACATCGTCCGCACGGCTGACATACCAGTAGTAGCCATCCTCATCCCGCCAAGCCAAATCGCCGGTGTGATACAGGCCGTCGTGCCAGACGGCACGGGTCTTTTCCGGGTCCTGATAGTAACCCAAAAACACGCCGCAGGAAGGTTCGCCGTCGGTGTGGATGACGATTTCGCCGTTGACGCCGTCGGGGACGGTGTTTCCGTCGGCATCCACCAGATCGATGCCGTAGCCGGGGATGGGCTTGCCCATAGCGCCGGGCTTGAGCATCATGCCGCGCAGGCTGGCGATGCCGAGGGTCATCTCGGTCTGACCGAAGCCCTGCGCGATCTGCAATCCGGTGGCCTTCTCGAACTGATAGAATACCTCCGGATTGAGAGCCTCGCCGGCGGTGGTGGCGTGCTGGATGGAGGAGAGATCGTAGTGGCTCAGATCCTGCTTGATGAGCATGCGGTACATGGTGGGGGGCGCACAGAAGGAAGTGATGTGATACTTGGCAAACATGGGGAGAATCTTCTCTGCGTCGAAGCGGTCGAAGTCGTAGGTGAATACGGCGCTCTCGCACAGCCACTGACCGTAAAGCTTGCCCCACAGGGCTTTGCCCCAGCCGGTTTCGGAGATAGTGAAGTGCAGTCCGTCCCGGTCCGCCATCTGCCAGTACTTGGCGGTGACGAAGTGGCCCAGAGCGTACTTGTAGGAGTGCATGGCGATTTTGGGATAGCCGGTGGTGCCGGAGGTGAAGAACATCAGCATCGGGTCGTTGCCACAGGGAGCATCCTCGGTCCGGAGATAACGGCGGCTGAACAGGCTGTACTCTTCATCGTAGTTGTGCCAGCCCGCTCGGGAACCGCCCACCAGAATCTTGGTCATGGGGGGGCCCACCTGCTGCTCTGCCAGTTCCGCCTGATGGGCGGTGTCACCGTCGGCGGTGCAAAGGATAGCGCTGACGCCGGCCGATTGAAAACGGTAGGTGAAGTCGTGTTCCACCAGCTGATTGGTGGCGGGGATGGCGATGGCACCCAGCTTGTGCAGACCAAGGATGGCGAACCAGAACTGATAGTGCCGCTTGAGTACCAGCATCACCCGGTCGCCTCGTTTGATGCCGAGGGACTTGAAGTAGTTTGCGCTCTGGGAGGAGGCGTCCTTCATGTCCTTGAAGGTGAAACGGCGCTCAGTCAAGTCGTTTGCCACATAGAGCATGGCCAATTTGTCCGGCTCTCTCCGGGCAATGGCGTCCACCGTGTCAAAGGCGAAGTTGTAGGAGTTTTCGTCCTCAAAGTGCAGTCTCTTCAGCATGCCGTTCTCGTCCTCCTCCGGGTGGACGAACTTCTGGCACAGCAGCGGCTTACCGGACTTGTTGAAGCGGCTCTGACCGATGTAGAGCGGCTGGTCGGTGGTCTCGCTGACCATGATGATGGAAACGAATACGCAGTCCCGACCGTCGATGGCGATCATGCCGTGGGGGGTGGAGGACTTGTAGAAGATGCTGTCGCCTTCTCGCAGGACTTCCTCGTGCTCGCCCACCCGGACTCGGAGGGAGCCTTTCAGTACCAGGTTGAATTCCTGTCCGGCGTGGGTGGTGGTGTGGATGGGCTGATTCTGGAGTTCATCGGAGTATTCGTAGGTGACCCAGTAGGGGGTAGCCAGCTTCTTGCGGAAGAGAGGGGCCATGTCCTGAACGGTGATGCCGTCTTCGCTGGCGGTGACCAGACCCTTGCCCTTTCTCGTCACGGTGTAGCCGGTCAGCTTGGCACTGTGTCCTTCCAGCAAATCGGTGATTTCCAAACCGAACACTTTGGCACACTTGTGCATAAAGGTGAAGGGCAAGTCCGTAGTGCCGGATTCATACTGCCGGTACTGCTCTTCGGTATTTTCAGTCAGCTCTGCCATTTTCCGGATGCTGTAACCTAGAATGTCACGCATCTCCCGGATTCGAAGGGCAATCTCCATCAACTGATTGGTCGTAGACTGTTTACTCATGGCAGTTTCATCCTTTCTGTGACAATAAAAAAACTCGTCTCAAGATTAAATCTTGAGACGAGTTAAAATTCACCCGCGGTACCACTCAATTTGCGGCCTAGGCCGCCACTTCAGACTCCAACAAGCCCTATCCCTTAACGCGGGCAGACGGGAGGAGTCTACTGGGGCAAACCGTTCGGTCCTCCGGCTCAGAAGTGATAGGTACTTGGAAGGGGAAAACATCGGCTCACACCACCCGCCGACTCTCTGAAGCTTTCGCAATTCCGACCGTCTTCATCAACGCCTTTTTGTTATCTCGGTAATGATTGTGACAACTTTACCACTTGCAAAAAAGCTTGTCAAGCGTTTTTTGCAGAGAATTTTTTCGACATCGGACGGGCTGAATTTCCGAAAAGAGAACAATTGTTGCCCTGAATGGACAGAAGAATTTTTCTCCAATTTTGTGCAAGATGGTATAAAAATAACGAAAAATAAAAAGATTTACAACCGAAAAGTGACGCTGTTGGCGCCGCTGATTTTTTCAAAATTTGACGCCGGCTGCGGGTCAGACTGGTACGAAGTGCGAAATAAAATTTATTCATATTTCGAACTATCTTCTTCCCAGACGATGAGCTGAGTGCCCAGCGGATCGGCTGATTCTTCCGAAACAGAACCCTCTGCCGTGGAGCAGGAGCAATCAAATTCGCACACATCCTGTTCCTCTGACACCGGGCGAAAGGAGATAGCGATAAGCACCGGGACAGGTGCCGTGGACGGAAATCAGCGCCTTTGCCATGCAGAGCGAAGCGGTATCTCCCATGATAGCGAGCCTCCGTGGCTATGCTGTGTCATCGTGAATCTGACCAATCAGAAGAAAACGCCCGTTCGTTGAGGCATCGGAGCAGGTGGAAAGCGTGATATAGTGCGCCTTCGGATCGGGAGCAACAGGGCGAACCAGCAGAGCGTGCTGGTTCACATAGTCCAGATACGCCGGATTTTCCTCTGGTTCTGTACTAAACAGAGTCGGATCATAGGCGTCTGCTTCCAAAAAGGCAAAGAACTCAATGGTGTGCCAACTGCCGCTGTGGAATAAGCTTCCCTCAGTGTGGGTGTTGAAAAAATCTGGGCTGCTGAACCGTTCCAAGTCGCTGAACATGCCGCCTGTTTGCAGGTGATGCCCATAGAGGATGCTGTTCCCGTCGGAGAAGTTGGGGGCATTTCGAGCGTCCAGAAAGATGCTGCCGGACAGGGAGAACTGCCCGTTCACATCGGTGTTGACATATTTTGTGTTAGTTTCCGCTTGAACCAGAGGGGTGTCGATGTGGGTTCCATCCACCGTCAGCCAGCCGAACACCTCCGGGTTGCTTGCCTGTAAATCGGCGAAGGATTGGACCGAGTCCGGCTGAGGACGGTAGGACTGGAACACCGTCCCGTCCGCCTGTCGGCAAATCTGGGCGGAATCCCATAGCCCATACGCTCCGTACAGCAGCAAGAGCAGAAAAAAGGCTGCAATCAGCCGCTGAAGCAGAGCGTCTGCCCGTCGGAGGAGAATGCAGCCGAACCTCATTCACGATGAACGGAGTCTCTGCGTTTCAGCACCAACAGAAGAGTGAATGCGGCTGCGGCAGCAGCAATCAACAGGAAGAAGGGAAGCTCGTTGGTGTCGACGCCGGTGATGGGAATATCCTGATAGATGTTGACGAAAGCGGCCTTGTTGTCCTCTTCTCCCACCAGATTGTCGGTGGCGTCCGGGGAGAGGGAGGTCATGGCTTCGTCATCCATTGTGGCGTACTTGGTTTGGAACACCTGCCCGTTCTCTGTAACGGTAACGCTGGGAATATACCCATCCTTGGCTGCAAGCTCCGTGACGACATAGCGGGTGCCGGCAGGCAAATCGTCAAAGTTCAGTTTCTGCCCGTCATACAAAGTGAAGGCGACTTCCTGACCCACAGGGCAGCGGACTTCCACGCCGTCAGGGCCATCTGTGTGACCGATAAACTCGGTTTCGCAGGAGGTGGCAGGAGCGTTGAATTTGATGACGAAATCAAAGGAGTGCTGTTTGTTTGCCAGGTCGCCCACGGTTTCCTTGGAAATTTCCAATTGGGCCGGCTTGGAAAAGATGTTGGTAAACCGGATTTCAGACTGTTTGACGAAATCCTTTTCCGCAGTGATGGTCTGGATATAAACAGAGCCATCATACTTGTTCGCCACATACACCCGGAGCGTGTAGACATCCTCGGAGTAAGCCATGGTGCCCTCACCGGAGTAGGTGTTGGCAATCTCTTTCAGGGTGTACTCATAGAGTCCGGCGTGGGTGAAGGGAGCGAATACGATGGGGGAGGATTGGGTAATTCGAATCAGACCGGTTTCATCCTGCGTGTAGTCCGAACTGTCTCTGGCAGGATAGGTGATAGGGGCAATGGTTGCCTCGGGAGCGTCGCTAGTGACAGGGGTCAGCTCAAACTGAAAGGTGACGCAGGGGACGGAAATCCCCTCCGCCAGAACCAGTTCCTTGGTGACAACTGCACATGCGTCCCATGGTTCGGTCCCGGTCCCGATGGTGGGTACTTCGGCAGCAGAAGCCGGGCTGCCCAGAGCCAACACCATCGCAAGGGCAAGGAAAAGTGCGTGAAGCTTTTTCTTCATAAAAAGAGTCCTTTCTGAAATCTTTTGTTCCCTTTGTGGGGGAAAGGAAGTGAAATCAAATCTCAGAACCCTCTGCGGCGGAGAAGGGTGATGACCAGCCCTTTGATCTCCTCTGCAGATACGGTACCGTAACTGCGGCTGTCTTTGGATTGAGGACGGTTATCGCTCAGAACAAAGAATTCCCCCGGCGGCACTGTGACAGGGAAGGAGCTGCCCTCTGTGTAGGGCAGCGTTTCCGTGGAAATGTCCGGCTCTTGCTGCAAGTAACCGTTGATTTGCAGACCGGCTTCCGTCAGGTCAACCACATCACCTCCCATAGCTACAATTCTTTGGATTTGGAGTTCCCCGTCCTTCTCCAGCACCACCACATCCCGGGGGCGGTATTCTTGCTGAAGGCGATAGTAAAAGACCAGATCGCCGTCCTTGCAGGCCGGATGCATTCTGCTGTCGCTGCAACGGAAAAGGCCAAAGACAAACAGAAACATTCCGGCGATAAATAGAACAAAAATGGCAGCTTTCAGGAGAAAAAATCGCAGTTCGTGTTGGAAAGAACGCGTTTCTGCCGGAGTGCAGACAAAACCGGATTCAGACATGGCAGCATCCCCTTGTTCCATCCTGTACAGCAAACGGTGACACAGCGGAAATTTCCTTCCTAGCGCGTTCTCTGTGGCTAGGACGGGAAATTGCGGCTGAATACACAGGAAACATCGCTGTCGAAGGCAAAACGGCCGATTTTTGAAGTTGTTTTGCTGCTCGTGCATCCTTCATTTGCTCACAGTCCTTTCCATCCATGAAAAACACCGCAGTTCTGCGTCCGGGTACATGGGAGAAACGGTTTGATTGCTCCTTCTACCCGGATAATCTCATTGTATGAAGGATGGGTGAGCGTTGGACCGGACAGAGAGCGCAAAAAAGCAGCCGATCGTGAGATAGGCTGCTTGCTGCATTCGAAGAACGGTTTATGGGACATTCGGGGTGGTACTATAAGACTATCATAGGAAAGAAGAATGGGAGGTTTTCAGTATGAACATGGAAGAGAAGGCAAAAAAGGCTCTCGGGAAGAACCTTCAAACGCCGAACAGCGGAAAAAAGAAACCGGGGGAATTTCATCCCTCGGTGGTGGAAATCCGCTTTCTCTCCAGCGGATTGACGCTGCCCTATTACAGTGATAATTTCGATCTGCAGGAGGGCGATATGGTCTATGTAGATGGAAAAATGGAGGGCAGACAAGGCGAAGTCGTGCGGGTCAGCCATAATTTCAAAATCGATCTGGATAACTACCACCGGGTGGTAGAAAAGCTGAATACCGAGGTACATGGAACCTTTTACAGTGCCAAACACCACTTTTTCACGCTGGATCAGGATGCCATCCCGGTGGAACAGGTGCGCCCGTGGCTGATTGCCCCGAAGAAGAGTGTGGGCGGCTTGGTGATCGGCTGGGACGATTCCGGTTTTCCGCTGGACGATCTGGAACAGATGGATGTTTCGCCCCAGATTGCAGACCGGGGTGTGGAGTATTACCTCCATCATCAGGTGCTTTACCTGAATGTCAGCGGTACCAAGGGCTATGCCATCGTCCGAGGCAATCAGGCAGACCCCTATGAGGTGGAATTCTGCTATCAGGATGGGGAAATCAGCCGATTGACCTGCAACTGCTACTGCACCGACCATTGTAAGCACATGGTGGCAGTGATGCTGCAGCTGCGGGAAATGCTGGCAGTGATGCAGCAGCAAAATGAAAGCATTGCTCCCCTAAATAGCGACTTTTCCGCCATCTTGAAGGAAATTCTTACCTTCTATGCGGATTTGAAGCGGCGCCCCTCGTTCCGGCTGTAATTACGGCTTGTTTGTCTGCTCCACCAGAGAACGGATGAGGTCCTCGTCTGCATGGTGATACAGCACCCCGTTCCACTTGAGGTTGGGGCCTTTTCCACACAGCCGCATACAGCCGACCTGTCGGACGGTGAAGCCCTCAGGAGAAGTGCCATAGGTGCGCTCCACAAAGGCGGCGAGTTTTGCACTTCGGGTACAGTTGGGGCCGCCGCACAGCTCCAGACAGTGGGAACCGGAGAGTCGCAGACGGGGAATACGGCGAATGATGGCGTTGAGAAAGGTTTCCTTGATGTCATATGCCTCAGCGATTTGAGGCAGGACCCAGAGGGGAATGCTGCCCTCGTGCTCGTCCTGCACTTCTTGCAGCAGCTGAATCAGAACGGTTTGATTTTTGGGTGCGCCCTGTGACTTAAAGTGGGAGAGCGCTTCTTCCAGTGACCAAGACATGACCGGAACCTCCATGGCTGTTTTTTGTATGATAACAGCTGGACCTGTTTTTGTCCAGTTCGGTTTGCAATCGGAGCCGTTCTGTGCCATAATACACGAATGTGGAAAAATGATTGCAGGGAGGAGGAACGCCAATGGAACAGGAAGAACGGCTGCAGCGAGCTACCGTGCCGCTGCTGGCGTGGTATCAGGAAAATGCCCGGGTGCTGCCGTGGCGCAGTCAGCCGGAGCCCTATCGAGTCTGGGTGTCGGAGATCATGCTCCAGCAGACCCGTGTGGCGGCGGTGATCGGCTACTTTGAACGATTTATGTCAACCCTCCCTGCGGTTTCTGATTTGGCTCAGGTGCCGGAGGATGAGCTGATGAAGCTCTGGCAGGGACTGGGCTATTATAACCGTGCCCGTAACCTGCAAAAGGCGGCACGCCAGATCATGGAAGAGCACGGCGGTGAATTCCCCCAGACTTATGAAGAAATTCACGCCTTGGCCGGAATTGGAGATTATACCGCCGGTGCTATTGCGTCCATTGCGTTCGGTATTCCCGTCCCTGCGGTGGATGGCAATGTGCTTCGGGTGGTCGCCCGAATTCTGGGGGATGAGCGTGATATCTCCCTGCAAAGCACCAAGGACGCCGTCCGGGAGCTGCTGCTGCAGGTCATTCCCAAGGAGTTCCCCGGAAACTTTAATCAGGCGATGATGGAGTTGGGCGCCACGGTGTGTCTGCCCAACGGAGCCCCCTTGTGCGACGGGTGCCCGGTGCGGGAATACTGCATTGCCTGTGCGGAGGAACGAACCGACGATCTGCCTCGGAAAGCACCGAAAAAGGGACGAAAGCTGGAAAACCGTGTGGTTTACCTGCTGTTTCATCAGGGAAAAGTGGCACTGAGGAAACGCCCCAAGAAGGGCTTGCTGGCAGGATTGTGGGAATATCCCAATGCGGAAACGGCGGAAGAAGATCCCTTGTCCGGTTGGAAACTCTCTGGAACAGAGCTGGAACGGGGCCTTCGCGGCAAGCATATCTTCAGTCATATTGAATGGCATATGGAGGCTGTGGCGCTGGAAACAGAGTCAGATGCCTTGCCAGATGGCTGGGTGTGGGCCGGAAAGCTGGAACTGGATCAGATCTATGCGGTGCCTAATGCCTTCCGCTTTGTACAGCCGCTGGTGGAGCGGTATTTGGAGAAATGGGAGGGAATCCGATGATTTGTACTTTGTGCCCCAGAAACTGTGGGGCAGAGCGGACGGAAACCGCAGGAAACGGCTTTTGCGGTATGCCGTCTGTGCCGGTTCTGGCTCGAGCTGCTCTCCATATGTGGGAAGAACCGCCGATCTCCGGCAGCCGTGGTTCCGGCACGATTTTCTTTTCCGGATGCAGTCTGCGGTGTGCGTTCTGCCAAAATGAGCAAATCAGCCGGTATTATTATGGTAAATCAATCACCATGGAGCGCTTGCGTGAAATCTGTCAGGAACTGATTGCGCAGGGAGCCCACAATATCAACTTTGTCAATCCCACCCACTATGCCCATGTGATTGCGGAGCTGCTGGAGAAACCGCTGGGCGTGCCCACGGTGTTCAATACCGGCGGCTATGATAAGATTGAGACCCTCCAAAGGCTGGAGGGTAAAGTGGACATTTACCTGCCCGATTTGAAGTATGTGGAAAGCGATACCGCCCAGCGTTATTCCAGAGCGGCAGACTACCCCCAGCGGGCAAAAGCAGCCATTCTGGAGATGTTCCGTCAGACCGGACCCTGCCAGTTTGACGCAGACGGTATGCTGCAAAAGGGTGTCATTATCCGCCATCTGGTGCTGCCGGGACAGCTGGAAGCAGCCAAGCAGGTGATGGATTGGGTGAAGGATACCTTTGCCCCCGGCGAGGTGCTGTTTTCCCTCATGAGCCAGTATATCCCTTACGGTCACGCATCGGACTACCCGGAAATTAACCGCCCTCTCCGCAAGAGTGAGGCCAGAAAGGCCAATGAGTATATGGATCTGATCGGCTTGGACGGCTTTACGCAGGAGCCTGCCTCCGCATCGGAGCAGTTCATTCCGCCCTTTGATCTCACGGGTGTGGAAAAGAAGGCATAAGGCGGCACAGTAAAAGCGAATCTCAGAAACATAAAACGGAGTGTATCGGTCGTTGATACACTCCGTTTTTGCGTTGCGGAGATAAATTCACCAGCTCTTCGACCAGACGCCGAAGCTTGCTGGTTTCAACAGATGGTCTGTCTCTGTTTTTCTTGACGATGTCAATGACCTCGCCCAATTCTCCAATCATCCGGAGAACTTTGTTCTTGCTGTTCTCGGGGCAAATGGGTTCCCACTTGTCCTTTAAATTCAAATGCTTATAGCACAAAGAGGGAAGATAGATCAAAAAAAGAGCCTGTCCAACGGACAGGCTCTTTTGAGACTTGCAATTAGTCAACCACGTAGGGCAGCAGAGCAATCTGACGAGCACGCTTGATAGCGGTGGTCAGCTCACGCTGATGCATAGCGCAGGTGCCGGTGGTACGGCGAGGCAGGATCTTACCACGCTCGGAAATGTAACGGCGCAGCTTGTTGGTATCCTTGTAATCAATGCTCTGAACCTTATCGACACAGAAAACGCAAACTTTTCTACGCTTGCGAGCACGAGTACGATCAAAAGCCATAATGAAACCTCCTATCATCGAGTTGTTTTAGAAAAATACGCCGGGGCGTATCTGAAATCAGAACGGCAGTTCACCGTCGTCATCGCTCAGCTCAGCGAAGTCGCTGGCCGGAGCGGAACCAAAGCCCTGGTTCGCAGGGGGAGCGTAACTGGGAGCAGAAGCAGGGGCATAGCCACCGGCGGCATTGTCGCTCTGCTGACGGGAGTCGGCAAAGTAGACATTGTCTGCGACGATCTCAGCGCTGCGGCGCTTATTACCGTCACGATCCTGCCAGTCACGCATCTGCAGCCGGCCTTCCACAACAGCCATGCGGCCCTTCTGGAAGTACTTGGACACGAACTCACCGGTCTGGCGCCAAGCGACAACATCAATGAAGTCGGTGGTGCGCTGACCGCTGGTCTTGTCGCGGAAGTCCCGCTCCACAGCAAGGGAGAAGGAAGCAACCGCGGTGCCGGTGCCGGTGTGACGCAGTTCGGGGTCACGCACAAGGCGACCCATCAGAATAACACGATTCAGCATAGGAATTCGCTCCTTACTGCTCGTCCTTGCAGACGACCAGGGAACGGATCACGCCCTCAGTGATGTTGGCAACACGCTCAACCTCAGCGGGCAGACCGGGAACGGAGTTAAAGCTGTACAGCACATAGTAACCCTCGGCGATGTGGTTGATCTCGTACGCCAGACGACGAGTGCCCCATTCATCAACCTCGGCCAGAGTGCCGTTCTCCTCGATCAGAGTCTTGAACTTCTCCACGGTCTTGGCGATGGCCTCCTCACCCAGAGCGGGGTTGATGACCAGCATAGCCTCATAATTTGCATTGACCTTAGCCATTGATTTGCACCTCCTTATGGACAAATGGCCTCCATCCTTGTGATGGAAGCAAGGAAAAATTTCTGCAAGTGCGCCTATCATTGCACACTAGCTCATCTATAATAGCAGATATGAGAAAAAAGTCAAGGATTTTCCTGAAATATTTCAAAAAACCGCCTGATCCGAAGAAACAGGCGGTTTTGAAGTGTTATGAAATTCGATCCAGACGATTAGGGGCGACCAGCTCCCGGAAATACGAGATGCGGGGCAGCATCTGAATCAGCAGCAGACCCAGCGTGTAGCAGGCCAGCAGCTCACCGAGGCCGACGGTTGCGGCGTTGTAGAGCATCGCCGTGGGGAAGGCAGAGGTGAAGCCGGTTTCCAGCCATGCGATTTCAGCGCCGATAATGACCATGTTGCAGATCACCGGGGGCAGCGGAGCCAGCCACTTGTTTTTGAGCTTGCTGGTCCAGATGGCGGCCAGCAGGGTAGCCAGTGTACCCACCAGCCAGTCAATGGCATAGGGGGAGCCTGCCAGGTTTGCGATAAAGCAGCCCACGGCCAGACCGGGAATGGTCTCCGGCAGGAAGAAGGGCAGAACGGTCATGGCTTCGGAGAAGCGGATCTGCAGGGGGCCGTAAGAAGCGAAGGGAAGGGCGAGGGTCAGGAGCGCATACAGCGCACCAATCACGCCTCCAACACACAGACGGCGGGTAGTAGTTTTTCTCATATTCAGTTACCTCCATTTTATATTTAGAGTACGGATGAGAAGGCCGTACAGCGGCACAGTGTGCCGGTTGGACCGGGTGTGGAGAACCGGTCGAGGGGTATCCTAACATAAAAAGCGAAAAAACGCAATCATTTCAAAGAATTTGCGGAAGATTGTTTCCTGTGATAAAATAGCGGTACCAAAGGGAAAGGTTCTGATGGGATGCTGAATCGAGCGATCATGGTGACGGAGGAATCCCTCCGCCCTTACTTGAATACCCGTGTGGTGGGCAGTAAACTGATTTTCCGAGAAGAAACCGGTTCCACCAACGACGATTTGAAACGGCTGGCGCAGGAAGGGGCAGCGGACGGTACCGTGGAGATAGCGGAGCAGCAGACTTCCGGTCGGGGACGGCTGGGGCGTTCCTTCCAGTCTCCGGCGCAGAAAGGACTGTATCTTTCGGTGCTGCTGCGCCCCCAAATCAAGGCAGAGCAGGCCATCAACTTCACCGCCGTGGCAGCAACCGCCATGTGCGATGCGCTGGAGCAGGCGGTGGGTGTCCGTCCGGGCATCAAATGGACCAACGATCTGCTGATGGGTGACCGGAAAATCTGCGGTATCCTGACGGAGCTGGGTGCAGACTATCAGACCGGCATGGTGGACTACATCGTGCTGGGTATCGGACTCAATGTGAATGAGTGCGAGGACGAATTTGCCCCGGAGCTTCGCTCGATTGCCGGCAGCATCGCTATGGCTACCGGACGGCAATGGGACCGTGCCCCCATTCTGGCTGCGGTGCTGAACGCCTTGGATCGGGTGTATGCCGATTGGCAGGAGGGCCGCTGGAGTGTCGATCGCTATCGTGCAGACTGCACCACCATCGGAAAGCCGGTGCGAGTCATTCGGGGCGATGAGGTCAAAAATGCGGTGGCTGAGGCGGTGGACGATGCATTTGCTCTGGTGGTGCGATATGAGGACGGCACACGGGAGCACGTGTTTACCGGCGAAGTGACCGTCCGAGGTCAGGACGGTTACGCAAAATAATTTAATCAAGTTTACATAATCAATCTGAGAACGAGGAGTGAGTTCCGTGGAAGAACTGTATGAGAGCGGCTATCAGTATTTCAGAACATTTTTAGAACCGGGGGAACAGATTCTGTGGCAGGGTCAGCCCGGTCCGGGCAAGCGGAGAAACTCGAAAGCCGTGCCCGTGCTGTTCAGCGTTCTGTGGTTGGGCTTTTCCCTGTTTTGGGAGGTGCTGGCGGTGAAAAGCCAGCAGATTGTGATGATTTTGTTCGGCCTTCCCTTTATTTTGGTGGGTCTCCATATCACCTTCGGCAATGCCGTAAAGCAGTCCCGACTGAAAGGAAAGGAGTTCTATGCGGTGACGGACCGGCGTCTGCTGATCCGGGAAGGCGACGATGTGCAAATGTACACTCCGGAGATGCTGCCGCCTATGATGATCCACCGGAACAAAAACGGCACCAGTACGATTTCCTTTACCAGAAGTTTCTATGCCAATGGCAAGTATTACAGTGAAGGCTGCACTTTGGAAAATCTGACGGATGTCGCTCAGGCTCAGAGTGCTCTGAACCGGATGCTGGCGGAGAAATAAGACAAATGGAAAAATATAAGCGGGAGAGCAAGGTTGATTGCTCTCCCGCTTTTTGCGTAATTGTGGTTTATTCGTCTCGTTTTCGGGCCAGTGTGACGCAGACCACCTCGCCGCACCCGGCGGTTTTCAGTGTTCTGGCGCATTCGGACAGAGTGGAGCCGGTGGTCACGATGTCGTCGACCAGCAGAATGCGCTTACCCTTGATTGCAGCCTTGGGCAGCACGGTGTAAGCATCCAAAAGAATGGCGGCACGAACTGCCTTGTCTCCGCCGGAGCGGGAAAGGGGCTTTCGGTGAGCTTTTCGCAGGGTTGGAACCAGCGGCAGACCAAGCTTCCGGGCAATCTCCTGCGCCAGCAGCTCCGATTGGTCATAGTTTCGTTTCCAGCGCCGCAGGCGGCTGATGGGACACCAAGTGACCAGATCGAAGTCCGGCGACCGTTCCCGAAGCAGATAATCTGCCATCCATGGGCCGTAGTGCTTGGCATAGTGGCTAAAACCGCTGAATTTGTAGCGCAGAAAGGAAGCTCGCAGCGGCTCCTCGTAGTAAAAGGGCGCATAACAGGCCTCGAAAAAGTCACCGTGTACCGGAGTGTGAACGGTCACATAGGGCAGCTTTCTGGCACAGTCCGGGCAGATAAAATCGGATAATCCGATTATTTTACGACAGATGATACATCTGGAGGGGAAGAGAAGCTGACCGAAGGTAGGCAGCTGTCGTTTGCGATCCATAGTCTGTTCACCTCATGATTGATGAGATGATTATACCGAAAACCGGGGGAATTTACAACGCCAGCGTACCGTTTTCGTCCTCCAGCAGAATGAGAATCTTCTGTTCTGCACCGGTTTCCCCGTTGATGCAGACCACATAATGCTGGCCGTTGTCTGCCTCGCAGATATACTCCCAGCACAGCACCTCGTATTCGCCGTCGGTGGGAATCCACGCCAGCTGCTCCTTGAGAATGGTCAGACGAGGGGACACCTTGGTTTTCGCCTCCTCGGAGGAAATGGCAGGAGGGTCGGCAGAACGCTCATGATGGTTGGAAAGGTAGGAGGTGGATTCAAAGGCCACAATGCCGCCGTTGTCCAGCGCAATGGTGATGCTGCAAAGGTCGGGATAGCAGAGAACATCTCCCTGCCGATGGGCAAAGTTGATGGTCAACCGTCCGCTGTGGTCATAGTAGTAGGTGGGCTCCATGGTTTCATAGCCATTGCGTTCCAGAAAGGCGCCGGCAATGGCGATGGCTTCCTCTTCAGAGATGGTAGGGGAGCCGACAGGACGGGAGTTGGTGATGCCCATGACCAGGCCGCCCGCCTTGGTGACAATGCAGTTCAGTTCGCCGCCGTCCACTGCGGCAGACAGGGCATAAGCGGGAATTTCGCCCTCAATGGCGTGTTCCACCTGAAACAGATCTTCTCGAAGCTCCAGACAGGCAGCGGCGGAGGCAATGGCCTGCTGTTCGGTCACCTCTGGAAGCGGTTCCAGCACCTTGGGCTGGCTGCTGGCCAGATGGTCAGAGAAGGGGCCGTCGTAGGTCATGGTGGGCACATCCGGGAAGTGGTTTTCCACCAGCTCAAAGTCGCTGCCGGCGATTTCGGTGTCCCCTTCGGTAAGCTGACTCATGCGCTGCTTTACCTCTTCTACACTGTGCAGGGACATACTGCCGTCATTGAGCTGAGTTTCCAGTTCTTCCAGCTGCTGGGAAAGCTGGGAGGACACCAGAGAGAGGGAGTTGAGGTTGTCCATTTCCTCTTCGCTGAGTCCGCCGTTGGCGGCTGCCGCACGGGACAGAGCCGAGGAATAATCCCCCACCTTGGAGAGGAAGGAGGCGGTCTGCTCCAATTCAATGTTGGCGTAGGGAAGGGCAGCCATGGCCTGCTGAGCGGTGGCGGCTTCCGATTGGATTTCTGCGCTGAACTGGGCAATCATAGCCGGGGAAGTGACATACAGCTCCTTCTGCATGGCGGAGTCAATGCGGTTCACGCTGGTCACCACCTGAGAGAAGGCACGGAGATAGTCGGCAGCGATGGCCCGTTCATAGGCTGCCGCCTTGGATTGCATCCGCAGCAGACCGCCCAGCAGGACGATCAGGGCGGCGCCGACATAGGAATAAATGCGGATCATGGTCCGCTGAGATAGCTTGTGCATAAAGTCAGCCCCTTTGCAGTGTTAAAAATAGTTTGCTAAGGAAAGGTTGCGCAAAGAGCGTGAAAATATCAACAAGCAGGGCTGATAAATTTTACCATTGGGGAGAAAATGCAAAAAAACACCGCTCAGAGCCTGAGCGGTGTTTTGGGTTTTTTGTTTAGTTCAGCTTTTCCAGACCCACACGCAGTCTGCGCAGGCACTCGTCCTTGCCCAGAATGTGGCAGATTTCAACGGCGCCGCCGGGAGTGACTGCCTTGCCGGCAGCGGCAATACGCACCGGCCACATGACCTTGGCGTTCTTGCACTCCAGCTCTTCAGCGGTAGCAATGAGGGTGTCGTGAATGGCATCGACAGTCCAGTCGGCAATGGCTTCAAACTTGGGGATGATGACATTCAGCATGTCCCGGCTGCTCTCAGCGGAGGACTTGGACTTCTTGTGGGTAAACAGAGCCACATCGTAGTCGGGGAGAGCATCGAAGAAGTCCACCTTCTCGGGGATTTCGGTGAGCGCCTCGGTGCGCTGCTGCAGCAGGGCGGCAATCTCAGCCACATTTGCGTTGGGATTCTTGACGCTCTGGCGGATATAAGGCTCTGCCACAGCGGTGAATTCCTCAGGAGTCATGTTGCGGAGATAGCTGGAGTTGAAGTACTTCATCTTATCCATGCTGAAGGCAGAGGGGCTCTTGGAAATGCCGCCGATGTCGAATGCGGCGATCAGCTCCGGCATGGTGAAGAACTCCTGCTCGGCAATGTCGCCCTTGGGGCTCCAACCCAGCAGAGTGACATAGTTGACGATGGCGGGGGAGATGAAGCCCATCTTCATCAGATCCTCATAGGAGGGGTCGCCGTGGCGCTTGGACATCTTGCGGACGATGTTGTGCTCCTCGCCGGTGACCTCGTCCACTTCCTTGGCGTCGATCATGACGCTGGAGCAGTGGACATAGGTGGGAATCTCCCAGCCAAAGGCCTCGTACAGCAGGTTGTACTTGGGGGAGGAGGAGAGATATTCGCTGCCGCGGACCACGTGGGTAATGCCCATCAGGTGGTCGTCGATGACATTGGCGAAGTTATAGGTGGGCAGACCGTCGGATTTGAGCAGGATCTGATCTTCCAGATCTGCGTTGTCCACGGTAATCTCGCCGTACACGGAGTCGACAAAGGTGGTCGTGCCCTCAGGAATCTTCTGACGGATGACATAGGGCTCAGCGGCAGCCAACTTTGCGTCGATCTCCTCCTGCGTCAGATGGAGGCAGTGACGGTCATATTTTGCGTTGGGGTCGTCCTCATGGAGCTGAGCCAGACGGTCCTCGGAGCAGAAGCAGCGATAGGCGTGGCCCTTTTCGATCAGCAGTTCGGCGTACTTCTTGTAGTAGCTCATGCGCTCGGTCTGCACATAGGGAGCCACAGGGCCGCCCACATCGGGACCTTCGTCGTAGTCCAGACCGCAGGAGTCCATCGTGCGCTTAATGACCTCGACGGCATCCTCCACCTTGCGCTTCTGGTCGGTGTCCTCAATGCGGAGGATAAACTTGCCTCCGGCATGACGGGCAATCAGATAAGTGTAGAGCGCAGTACGCAGGTTGCCCACATGCATATAGCCGGTGGGAGAGGGAGCAAAACGGGTGCGGACCTCTCCGTGGGGAATGCGGGCTTCCATTTCTTCAAACCAATGGTAATCCAATTCCATGGTAACAGACCTCCAGATGAAAAGATATAAAATCCAAGTATGGATATTGTATTGATTTCTGGTCAAAAAGTCAAGTTGACAGTCGAAAATGGTTTCATTATAATATACTGCGTATGATGCCAAATGAGATACATTAAACTGGAAAAATAGCAGGTATCTGCCGGAACCGGTGACCAAAATTTCTCAATCCATCATTTTGGCGGCTTTGCAGAAGGTTCCGTTTGACTCAGCGTGATTCATCAGACTTGAAGCTGGTGCGGCAGCAGACCGCACATGATTTTTCGGAGGTAAATAATACAAAATGTGGAGTACTTATGCAGGAAAACTGCTGATGACCCTTCTGATTTCCATGGCGCCGGTGCTGGAGCTGCGAGGTGCTATTCCTGTGGCTACGGCACACGGACTGGACCCTTGGGTCGCCATTCCTGTGTCTATTTTGGGCAATCTGATTCCGGTTCCCTTCATTGTGATTTTTATTCGCAAGATTTTCCACTGGATTCAGGAAAAGAGCCCTCGGCTTGGAGCGTTGGTGCAGCGGCTGGAGAACCGTGCCAAAGCAAAGTCCGCCACGGTGGAGCGCTGTG
Organism: Oscillospiraceae bacterium; assembly: GCA_020025295.1. GTDB lineage: Bacteria > Bacillota > Clostridia > Oscillospirales > Oscillospiraceae > UMGS1766. The sequence continues at coordinate 70,606 of JAHHSJ010000005.1, forward strand.
AGTTTTGGGGGCTGCTGATTTTGGTGGCCATTCCTCTGCCGGGTACCGGAGCATGGACCGGCGCCATGGTTGCTGCCATGATGGATATGCGCCTCAAGCGTGCGTTCCCGCCCATCGCCCTTGGCGTCGCAGCGGCCGGAGGTATTGTCGCTGTGGTGACCTACGGTGCGTTTGGCATTTTGATGAACCTGTAAATGAAACTGATCGGCCTGTGCCCGCAGCTGCGGTGCGCAGGCCGATTTCTACTTTATGGGAAAAAATGACTGAAATAGCAGATGGATCGGCTTCGGATAATACAGAGAGTAATTTGCAATGCGAAATTGGGAAACCATTGTGCAACAATGGATAGAAAGCATTTTGACGAAAGTATATGTCATATGAATTTGATTGCATTTGACTTTTTTCTGTGTTAGAATACAATCAGGAATTTAGTGATTAGAAGAGAGAAAAGGAGTGCAATCATGAGAAAAACAAAAATTATTTGTACCATTGGACCTGCCAGCACGAACGAAGAAGTTCTGACCGGTATGTGCAAGGCGGGCATGAATGTGGCTCGACTGAATTTTTCTCACGGAACCCATGAGGAGCAGGAAGTTAAGGTCAAGCTCATCAAAAAGGTGCGGGAGAAGCTGAAGCTGCCGATTGCCATTATGCTGGATACCAAGGGACCTGAGTACCGGATTCGTACCTTCAAGAACGGCAAGGTCACTATCGCTGATGGTGCAGAGTACACCTTTACCACCCGTGAGGTGGAGGGTGACGAGCATATGGTTTCTGTCAGCTATGCCGGTCTGGCTAAGGACCTGAATCCCGGTGACCGGGTGCTGGTCAACAACGGCCTGCTGATTTTTGAAGTGGTCAAAACCACCGATACCGATGTTATCTGCAAGACCATTGTGGGCGGCGTGATGTCCGACCGCAAGAGCATGAGCTTCCCCAATAAGGTGCTCAAGCAGGAGTACCTGAGCGAACAGGACAAGCAGGATATGCTCTTCGGCATCAAGCATGGAGCGGACTTCTTCGCCTGCTCCTTCGTGTCCTGCCGTCAGGACCTGCTGGATGTGAAGGCATTTTTGGATGCCAACGGCGGTTCCGAGATCGAGCTGATCGCCAAGATTGAAAATCAGGCTGGCATTGATAACATTGAGGAAATTTGTCAGGCATGCAGCGGCATTATGATTGGCCGCGGCGACATGGGCGTGGAAATTCCCTTTGAGCAGCTGCCCGCAGTTCAGAAGCACCTGATTACCAAGTGCCGCCTGATGGGCAAGCGAGTGATCACCGCCACCGAGATGCTGGAATCCATGATTACCAATCCCCGTCCGACCCGTGCAGAGATTTCCGACGTGGCAAACGCCGTGTACGATGGCACCAGTGCTATCATGCTCTCCGGCGAAACCGCTGCCGGCAAGTATCCTGTGCTGACGGTGGAAACCATGAGCCGGATTGCGGAAAAGACCGAGGAGAGCATTTCCTACGATAAGCGTTTCCGCAACAACAACACCTTCCAGATCAAGAACACCACCGACGCCATCTCCCACGCTACCTGCGGTATGGCCATTGATATCGGCGCTTCCGCCATCACGGTTTGCACCATGTCCGGCATGACGGCACGCATGGTGTCCCGGTTCCGTCCTCCTGTGAATATTGTGGGCATGACCACCAATGAGCGCAGCTGGCGCAAGCTGGCGCTTTCCTGGGGTGTCATTCCGGTCATGAGCGAGGTGTATGATTCCACGGATGTGCTGTTCTACGCAGCGAAAAAGCTGACCTGTGAGTGCATGGGTCTGACCGAAGGCGACAAAATCGTCGTTACCGGCGGTCAGTCCTACGGAGCTAAGGGCAGCACCAACCTGATTAAGATCGAAACGGTCTGAGTTTATCCCTCCGGGGCACAGCGGATGCTGTGCCCCGGATTTTTTTGCATTTTGTATAAAGTGTCTGAAAAATAGCGGTTTTCATTTTGAAAATTGTGGTATATAATGAGAGTATAAGGCGGATGCCGGGAAGCACAACCCAAAATCAAAGAGTAAAGAAACGGTTTGAGGTGAGATTCGATGAAAGTTCAGTTTATCGGTGCAACCCATGAAGTGACCGGCAGTTGTACGCTGCTGGAAGTCTGTGGCCGCCACTATTTGGTGGATTGCGGCATGGAGCAGGGTGTGGATGTGTTCCAGAACATTGAGCTTCCGGTTTCTCCGGCAGAGATCGAAGCGGTGTTTCTGACCCATGCCCATATTGATCATTCCGGTATGCTGCCGAAACTCTATAAGGACGGATTCCGTGGTGCCATCTTTGCAACGGAAGTCACCTGTGACCTGTGCAACATTATGCTGCGGGACTCGGCGCACATTCAGGAGTCGGAGGCCCAGTGGCAGGCGCGCAAGGCGGAACGCTCCGGCGAAGTTCCTCCGGAACCCACCTATACCATGGCGGATGCGCTGGGTGCAATCCAGCAGTTCAGACGCTGCCCCTACGGCAAAACCATTGCGGCTGCCGAGGGCATTGAGCTTCGCTTTACCGATATCGGTCACTTGCTGGGATCGGCCTGCATCGAGCTGTGGCTGCAGGAAGGAGAACAGAAACGGAAGATCGTGTTCAGCGGTGATGTGGGCAATACCAATCAGGCCATCATCCGTGACCCTCAGAATGTGGAAGAAACGGATTATCTGGTCCTTGAGTCCACCTATGGCGACCGACTTCATGACGCCTATCAGGGCAATCTGGTGGAAGAATTTGCCGCCATTCTGCAAAAGACCCTTGATCGGGGCGGCAATGTGGTGATTCCTTCCTTTGCAGTGGGCCGTACGCAGGAGATGCTCTATGCCTTGCGTGAAATCAAGCAGAGAGGGCTGGTGAAAGGACACGACCACTTCCCGGTCTATGTGGACAGTCCTCTGGCGTCGGAAGCCACGGCTATTTTTCTCCAGTGCGGCACAGAGTGCTTTGATGAAGAAACGCTGGCGCTGGTCCAGCAGGGCATCAACCCCATTTGGTTCGATGACATTCGCATGACCCAGACCTCGGATGAGTCCCGTATGATTAACTTCGATACGGAGCCTAAGGTGATTTTGTCCGCCAGCGGTATGTGCGAAGCCGGCCGAATCCGCCACCACCTGAAGCATAACCTGTGGAGAAGTGAGAGCACCATCCTCTTTGTAGGCTATCAGGCCGAGCAGTCTCTGGGCCGTAAGCTGCAGGAGGGAGCCAAGAAAGTGCGCCTGTTCGGCGAGGATGTCCGTGTGAATGCGGAGATTCAGAAACTCCACGGCACCAGCGGTCACGCCGATCAGGCGGGTCTGCTCCGCTGGCTGGAAGGATTCAAAACCAAACCAAAACAGATTTATGTCAACCATGGTGAGCAGAACTCCTGTGAAACCTTTACGGCACTGCTCCGGGAGAAGGGCTATCAGGCGGATGCGCCGTACAGCGGCACGGAATATGATCTGCTGACCGGCGAAGCCACTATTTTGACCGATGGCAAGCCAATCGAAAAGGCGAATATGACCCGTGGCGGAGCCAGAGAGAACAAAATTTATCGGGAGCTGGTGGCCAATGCGGAGGACCTGCTCCGTCTGGCACAGGCACGCCGGGGCAAGACAAATAAGGACAATGCCAAGCTGACCGATCAGATCCGCGAGTTGATCCGCAAGTGGCAGGAATAATTGTCCTCATCCAGAGGCAAAAAAACACCCATTTGCCACATGCACAGTGGCCGTAAAACAGTAAAATTCAAAAAATCATGAGAACGGCGGGACTTCGGTCACGCCGTTCTTCCGTTTGTAAGCTTGTCCAGCGGGAGGAAGCCGATGCCATCGTACTTGCTGTGGATGCTCTGCCTGCGCTTGCCGGAGCACTTGTCCGGAGTTTCTACATACTTGTCGGCCTTCTGGATGAAAAGCTCATAGAGTATGAAAATTGCAATGACTCTGATTTGATGGAAGTGATATACTGAGGGCGTTAGAAGCAAGATTTCTACAAGATAGATTCTCAAAAAATCAGATTGAAGGCCGGAAAAGGCCGTGATATGATAAAGA
>JAHHSJ010000050.1 GCA_020025295.1 Oscillospiraceae bacterium
GCGGCACACAAAGCGTGTTCGTTTTACCGGCACAGAAAATCAGCCGGAGTTGTATCGTGATCCTAAAAATCACCTGATTTCCTTTGTGAAAGGAATTGTAATGTTTTTTGTGGCAGCTGTCATAGCAGGTCTAATTCTATCTTGTTTTTAATGCAAAACGAAAATCGTGTAGAATGTTTTTAGGAAAATACTGATGGAAATGGTAAAAAAGCCGCTTTGACTGTGAAAAAGACTCTGAACAGCATTGCGCTATTCAGAGTCTTTTCAATTTAGATAAAAACGGTAATCTCGCAGAGAAAATGTCCGGTTTAATTTGTGGCAGGGAGTTCGTCCATTTCCACAGAAACCGATTCCACTTCGCTGGCATACCAAAGGCTTTCTATATTGGTTGATGTAAACCAAGTTGTTTCGTCATTGCTCATATTGACGGTTCCGTAGGTGATATCTCCGGAGCAATAAGTGACATTATAGGTGGTATCATCTGCCAGAGTAAAACTGAAAATAGTTGTAGCAGTACCGACAAGAGGTTCCACTTCCTTGTCTTTGATCGAAATACTAGAAAGCATATTGTAAATTGACTCAAGCTCATGCTGGTAAACGAGGGTTTTCTTCTCGGCGTCAGTTGGAACGGAATAGTGATAAAGTTCGATCCCTTTCACATCGGAAACTTCAAACGGCAGCGTAATCTTTTTTGACTTGCTGCAACCAACCAAAGGAATACACATCATGACAGCCAAGGTCAATGCCAGCCATCGTTTCATTCACACCACTCACTTTCCAGCGTTTCCATTTTGGGATCGCCTTTCACGGAGAAAAAGGCGATCATTGATCTACATTATAAACAAAATTGAAGATAGATTCAATTGCTTTCGATCCCTGTTCGCAGTTATACCGTGATCTATCTTAAGTTTTCACAAATGCGGTATGTTATTCGTCTTTTGAGCCGTGAAATCAAGACAGACCCAAAGCAATCTTGCAGGGGAGAAACTGCGAAAAGAAAACCGCCGAGTGAGCGAACCACCAGAGCATAAAAACAGGCTCATCCAAACTATGTCTGGATGAGCCTGTTCGCTTGTTTTTTTACAGGTCTTTTGCAGCCTGATAGCCACGAGTGATGGCGTCCTTGATGTTGCCGAGCTTTTCGGCATCGCCTACCAAGTGATAAGTCACACCGGCGGCCTTGAGGGTGTCTTCCAGCTGGGGGTCAATGCGGTATCCGGCAGCGAACACCAGAGTGTCTGCATCACTGATGCAGTATTCCTGACCATTCTTGCTGTAATAGATGTTGTCCTCGTCCACGCGCTCGACCTTAGCGCTGCAAATCAGTTCAACGCCCTTCTTCATCATGCGCTGAACCAGCAGGCTGCGGCCCGGGCCGGATTCATTCAGCATAACGCCGGAAGCCATTTCCAGAACCACGATTTCCCGGTTTCTGGGGAACAGATCGTTCACAAGAGGAGCCAGATAATCGGCCGTTTCACAGCCGACAGAGCCGCCGCCGATGATGACGACCTTTCGTCCGGGGAATGCCTTGCCGGCCAGAATGTCGTCTGCGGTCATCCACTGCTTGAAGGCGGTGAAGGGTTTGATGACAATGGGGTGGGCACCGGTTCCGGCAATTACCTCATAGTCCCGGAACTCGCCCTTGAGCATTTCTTCCGTGACGGTGCAGTTCAGTCGCACATCCACACCGGCGTCATACAGCTTTTTGGCCATGTACTTAATCATGAGGGTGAGATCCTGCTTTGCGATGGGAACAGCAGCCAGACGGGCCAGACCACCCAGAGCCTCCTCCTTTTCGCAGAGGACCACCTGATGACCGCGCTTTTTGGCTACGAAAGCAGCTTCCATACCGGCAGGACCGCCGCCAATCACCAGAACCTTCTTCTGAACCGGTGCTTCGGTGAGGTTTTCTTCGTTCTCCAGTTCCAGAGAGGGATTTACGGTGCAGGAAACCCGCTTGCCGAACATAATGCCGTTCAGGCAGCGCAGACAGCCGATACAGGGGCGAATCTGATCCGTGAGGCCCTGCTCTGCCTTGGTGACAAAATCGGGATCACACAGATTAGCACGGCCGATCATGCAGATGTCGGCACGACCGTTGGCAATCAGTTCCTCAGCAATCCAAGGCTCGACAATGCGGCCCACGGTGGCGACCGGAATAGACACATGCTTTTTAATTTCCTCAGCCATTTTCACATGGGAACCCATGGGAGTGCCGGGGGCAGGAATGGAGCTGCCGCGCATGATGGTAGTGCCGCCGGAGACATGCAGGAAGTCGACGCCGGCCTTTTCCAGCTGCTTGGACACATACACGGCGTCGTTCAGATTCAGACCGCCGTCGGTGTATTCGTCGCCGGAGATGCGCACATCAATAATAAAGTCCTTACCGCAGACCTTGCGCACTTCACGCACCACCTCGAGGGTCAGGCGCAGACGACCGTCCAGATTGCCGCCGTATTCGTCGGTGCGCTTGTTGTAAAGGGGAGAGAGGAAACCACCCAGCAGACCATGGGCATGAGCGGCATGAATTTCCACACCGTCGCCGCCGGCCTGCTTGACACGACCGGCAGCCTCTCCGAACTGGCGGATGATTACCTTCAGTTCCTCAACGGTCACAGCACGAGGGGCTTCCTTTGCATAATAGGGGCCGACATTGGAAGGCGCAATCAGACGGGGCGTACCCGGAATCGGGAAAGCCATGTAGGCCGGATGGAACAGCTGGGGCAGAATCTTTGCGCCATACTGATGCACCGAATCGGTCAGCTTTTTCCAGCCCGGAATGTAAGAATCGTCGCAAATAGACATGTCGCCCGGCAGATAGGTGTAAACCGGCTCAACTGTGGTTACTTCGGTAACAATCAGGCCGACGCCGCCCTTTGCGCGAGCGGTGTAATGCTGAATCAGTTCCTCCGTAATGTATCCCTTATCTGCCAGATTTGTGGAGATAGGGGGCATAAAGATGCGGTTTTTTACAACAGTTTCGCCGATTTTGATGGGCGAAAACAGGCTCGGGAATTGGTTCATATCAGTCGACTCCTTTCTTTGATTGTTATTATTTTATCATACTTGTTCCTCGAATTCGCTGATCTGGATAGATATCAACCGTCGAATTATGTCCTGTTTTTCCAAAATATCAGCGACATTGGGAATAAAATGACAAAAAAGAGCGGTCAAAGGAAAGGGGGGTCAGTTGTTTGTTTTGATTTCCAGCAGAAGGCGCTCTCCCGGGGCCGGTTTGACCTGAAGCTGTCCCTCGTTGACGGTCAGGAAGAATCCGTTCGATTCCTTCCAGAATTTGAGCTGGTCGTTTTCGTATAGAATTTCATGGGTTCCCTGTAAAAGGTGCAGCAGCAGCTCCTTCTGATCTTGATCCAGAACCATTTGTCGGTCTTCTTTGCCTGCGCTGTACTTCATGTTCTTCTGAAATTGCTTTCGGTAGGCACTGGGGACGATTCCGTACAGCTCCCGGAACACTTCTGTGTAGGCTTTGGAGTTGGGAAGCCCGTAGGCAAGGGCGATGGACTCGATGCTTTCCCGCCCCTCCAAGAGGGTTTCCAGAGAAGCACGCACCCGGACATAGGCCAGATATTTTACAAAGGGGATGCCGGTGAATTTTTTCATCAGCTTGGAGGTGTAGGAAACACTGAAGGACAGCTGCTTTGCGATTTCGCCTAAGGTCAAATCCTCTTTGTAGTGAGCGTCAATGTATTTTACCGCCTTCATGTAGTTTTCATGGTAATCGGTATGCAGAGGGAGGTCATCTACGGAAAACGCCTTTTTGGAGGAGGAAATCCGCAGCAGCTCCATCATAATGACATTCATGTGGTAGAGGTCATTGCTTTCGTTCATCAGCACCGAGGCCAGTTCACCGATTTTGCTCCGAAGCTGCAGGTAAGTATCCCGGTTTCGGGTTTCCGTGCAGACTGCTGTGCGGAAGCCGGTGCGCGGATCGCCGGCCATGGCGTCTGTCATGCGGCTGAAGTCGATGTGAATGGTCAGGATGATTCCGGCGTCAGACGGAGCCTTTTTGTGCAGCATATGGATGTCATATGGGGCAATTACAACCATTTCATGCTCCTTCAGAAGATAGGAAAACTGGGTTGTGACCACTTCGTATTCGCCCTTGAGCACATAGGAGATTTCCAGACTGGACTGCTGGGAGAAAACGTTTCTGGAAAACCCGTTGATGCTCAGGCTCAAAGGGTATCCGAATTTCTGACCGGAAAAGTCATAATACAAATCCATATTCTGCATCGTTTATTCCCCAACTTTCAAAAGGTCCGGCCGCAGGACAGTGCGTCTGCGGCATGGATTGGCGTTCCATTCGTTCCGATGTATAGGAAAGATCACTCTTTTTGTGAAGATTTCTGTGGATATAGTATCATAACTAGCGGAGATTTGACAACAAGCCAGCAAGCAGATTGCAGCCCACGGAGAAAAAGTGCCAGAAGATACCAAACGGAAGAATCTGTGATTGTCCCGTTTTCCTAATTGAACAAAAAGAAACTCCTTGGGGCGGAATAGTCTGCGGTTCTGCTGCATTGACGGGAAGAACAAGTAATGGTACAATGATACATTATTATGTCAATAGTGGGGTAGTGTAGCTATGTGGCTTGCAGATCAATGGAAAGATTATGAACTTCTGGATTGCGGACGAGGCGAGAAGCTGGAACGCTGGGGCGATAAAATTCTGGTGCGTCCGGACCCTCAGGCAATCTGGAACACCCCTCGCACTCTGCGAGGCTGGAAGGTGAATGATGGCCGTTACAGCCGTTCCAATACCGGCGGCGGACACTGGGACAAGCGGAGCCTGCCCCAGAACTGGACCATCAACTATGGGAGCCTGACCTTTAAGGTGGGCCCTATGAACTTCAAGCATACCGGTCTGTTCCCGGAGCAGGCGGCAAACTGGGACTTTGCGCAGGACATGATTCGTCATGCCGGGCGTGAGGTCAATGTGCTGAACCTGTTTGCGTATACCGGCGGAGCTACGGTGGCCTGTGCTGCCGCAGGCGCTAAGGTGTGCCATGTGGATGCGGCAAAGGGTATGGTAGCATGGGCCAAGGAAAATGCAAAGCTGTCCCATCTGAGCGACGCCCCTGTTCGCTGGATCGTGGATGACTGCGCCAAGTTTGTGGAGCGTGAGATTCGCCGCGGCCGCCGTTATGACGCTATCATCATGGATCCGCCTTCTTATGGCAGAGGTCCTTCCGGTGAGGTCTGGAAGCTGGAGGAGAACCTCTATCCCTTCTTGGAGCTGGTGGTGCAGGTGCTTTCGGATCAGCCTCTGTTCTTTATCATCAACTCCTATACCACCGGCCTTGCCCCCAGTGTGTTGGGCTACCTGCTGGATACGCTGGTGACCAAGAAGCACGGCGGACACTCCGAGTGTCAGGAACTGGGCATCCCCGTCAAGGCCAGCGGTTTGGCGCTGCCCTGCGGAGCTACCGGCCGCTGGATGGCCGATCTGCCCGGCCGGAGCCGCTGATATGGAGCATTTGAGCGAACAGAAACCCATCATTGCCGCGGAGCACCTCTCCTTCGCCTATACCGGGGCGGACGGAGTTGCTCCGGTGGTGCTGAAGGATTTGAACCTGACGGTGGAGCAGGGCAGCTTTGTGGCGATTTTGGGTCATAACGGCTGTGGAAAATCCACCTTGGCAAAGCATATGAATGGCATCCTGCTGCCCAATGGCGGCAAGGTGTTTGTGGATGGAATGGACACCATGGACGAGGAACTGCTGCAGCAGATCCGCCGTACCGTTGGTATGGTGTTCCAGAATCCGGATAACCAGATTATTTCCTCCATCGTGGAGGAGGATGTGGCCTTTGCACCGGAGAATCTGGGCGTTGCACCGGAGGAAATCCGCCGCCGGGTGGACAATGCGCTGGAGGCGGTGGGCATGAGTGCATATGCACTCCATGCACCCCATCTGCTTTCCGGCGGCCAGAAGCAGCGGATTGCCATTGCCGGTGTGCTGGCCATGCAGCCTCGCTGCATTGTGTTGGACGAGCCGACCGCCATGCTGGACCCGGTGGGAAGGGAAGAGGTAATCAGTACCGTTCGCCGCCTCAATCGGGAGCAGGGCGTCACGGTAGTGCTCATTACCCATCATATGGACGAAGCGGCACAGGCTGACCGGCTCATCGTGATGAATGAAGGTCAGGTCATTGCCGATGGAACCCCCAGAGAAGTCTTTCTGGATGTGGAAGGATTGCAGCAGGTGGGTCTGACGGTGCCGGAAACGGTAGGGTTACTGTATGAACTGAAAAAAGCGGGATTGGATGTCTCGCTGACGGCACTTTCCGTTGAGGAGTGTGCCGCAGAGATTGCTGCGGCGCTGTAAGTGCCTGCGATAGATAGGAGAAGCATTGGAACCGATTATTGAAACCCAAAAGCTGACCCACACTTACAGTGTGGGTACTCCATTTGAACATGTGGCGCTGCGTGAGGTGGATTTTTGTGCTTATCCCGGAGAAATCCTCGGTGTGATCGGACATACCGGGTCGGGTAAATCCTCCCTCATTCAGCACTTGAACGGTTTGCTCAAGCCCTCCTCCGGCAAAGTCCTGTTTGAGGGGAAGGATATTTGGGCGGACCCGAAAAAAATCCGGGAGATCCGTTTTCAGGTGGGTCTGGTGTTCCAGTACCCGGAATACCAGCTTTTTGAGGAAACGGTCTATAAGGATATTGCCTTTGGTCCTCGGAATATGCAGCTCAGCGAGGATGAGGTGGATCGCCGGGTGCGTTCTGCCGCCGCATTGGTAGACCTTCCGGAGAGTGTGCTGGAATCCTCGCCCTTTGAGTTGTCCGGCGGACAAAAGCGCCGGGTGGCCATTGCAGGCGTGCTGGCAATGCAGCCGAAAGTGCTGATTTTGGATGAGCCTACTGCGGGTCTGGACCCCAGAGGCAGAGAGTCCATTCTGGAAAATATCCGCCGGATCCATGAGGAGCAGGGGACCACGATCATTTTGGTGTCTCATTCCATGGATGAGATTGCCCGCAGTGTCGACCGGCTCTATGTGGTCAATGACGGCACGCTGCCGTACAGCGGCACGCCGGGCGAGGTGTTTTCCCACGGAGCCCAGCTTCGGGAGATGGGCTTAGACATTCCCAAGGTGACACAGGTGATGCAGAAGCTGCGCAGTCTGGGTGTCCCGGTGGATGACGCCGTGTATACCATGGAGGATGCAGTGCAATCCATCCTTGCCCTTCGGGGAAAGGGGGATGCCAAATGCTGAAAGATATTACTCTGGGACAGTACTTCCCCGGGAAGAGCGTGGTGCATCGGTTGGACCCCCGAATGAAGCTGATTCTCACGGTGCTGTACATCGTGGCGCTGTTTATGGCACGGAATCTCATGACCTATGCCCTGATGATCGTGGTGCTGATGATCTGCATCCGGCTGTCGGAGGTGGGCTATAAGGCTGTGTTCCGTGGGATGAAGCCGGTGCTGGTTATTGTGCTCATTACGGCAATTTTGAATCTGTTTTATAACCATACCGGCGAGTTGCTGGCAAAATTCTGGGTCATTTCCATCTATACCGGTGGCGTCAGCATGGCGGTGATGATGGTTTTGCGCATTATGATGCTGATTTCGGGCACATTCTTGCTGACCTATACCACATCGCCCATGCAGCTGACCGACGGCATCGAGCAGCTGCTGTCCCCTTTGAAGAAGCTTCACATGCCGATTCATGAGCTGGCGATGATGATGAGCATTGCCCTTCGCTTCATCCCCACGCTGATTGAGGAAACGGACAAGATTATGTCCGCCCAGAAGGCGAGAGGTGCCGACTTTGAGTCGGGTAATCTGGTAGCCAAGGCCAAAGCACTGGTGCCCTTGCTGGTGCCGCTGTTTGTGTCCGCACTGCGGCGAGCAGAAGAGCTGGCCACGGCTATGGAGTGCCGCTGCTATATCGGTGATTGCGGCCGTACCCGGATGAAAAAGCTGGTGTATCAGCGCCGGGACGCCATCGCTCTGGTTGGCGGAGTGCTGGTGCTGACGGCAGTGCTGGTGCTGCGCCGATACGGTATTTGATAATTCGAGGTAGTTATGCGTAATCTTGCATTAAAACTGATGTATGTGGGTACGGCGTACCACGGCTGGCAGACCCAGAAAAATGGGACGACGGTTCAGGAAACCTTACAGGACGCCCTTGCCACGGTGGTGTGTCATCCGGTGAAGTGCACCGGAGCGGGACGAACCGATGCCGGCGTTCATGCGGAAACCTATATCGCCAATTTCCGCACCACCTCCACCATTCCGGTGGAGCGTCTGCCCTTGGCGGTGAACAGCCGTTTGCCGGAGGACATTGTGGTGGTGTCCGCCAAAGAAGTGAGCGAGGGCTTTAACGCCATCGGCTCCTGTGTGAAAAAGGAATATACTTATCGGGTCTATAATTCCCGGATTCGGAATGCGTTTTATGTAAATCGAGCGTATTTTTATCCCAAGCATCTGGATGAGAAGGTGATGGCGGACGCTGCATCCCGTTTCGTCGGCACCCATGATTTCTCAGCGGTCCGAGCGGTGGGTACCAATGTTCGTTCTACTGTCCGCACTGTCCACTATTTTGATGTGGAGCGGAAGGGCGATTTGATTGAACTGAAGGTATGTGCCAATGGATTTTTGTATAATATGGTGCGAGCCATGACGGGCACGGTGCTCTATGCGGCGGAGGGTAAGCTGACGCCGGATGGGATCAGTGATATTCTGCTCCGGGGTAACCGGACCGAGGCAGGTCCCACCGTGCCGCCGGGCGGACTTTATATGACCAAGCTTTGGTATAATGAGCCTGTGGGTCTGGATACGGACCCGGAAGTGTAATCGTCGGGATCAAATGATTTGAGGATAATGCTATGGATGAAATGGATCGACTGGACGAAGTAACCGAAGAGAGCACAGGGAAGAAGAAAAAGAAGAAGAAAATCAAAAAGCCGGAAGGCAAAGCCATGTCCCTGCTCAAGCGGATGCTGGCGCTGGTGCTGACGGTGATTTTGGTGGTTGGCGCAGTTTTTGTTGTGGTCAACCGGGATAAACTGAGCGTGGATCGGCTGCGCCGGTGGATATCTTACCGCGATGCCTCGGGAGAGGTGGCACAGCAGGTGTTCCACGGAACCGACCCGAACGGCAGCTTTGTCTGGACGGGCACCGGCCTTGTGACCTGCTCTCAGCAGCAGCTGCAGGGATTTGATCTCTCGGGTGATAAAATCATTACCCAGAAGGTAGCCATGAAAAAACCGGTGGTGCGCAACAACGGCGGTTATACCGTGGTATACGACGCCGGCGGCACGGAACTGTACCTGATTCATAAGGGTGAGATCGTTCAGAGCTCTCATTCGGAGAAGGGGAAAATCATTCTGTCTGCCCGTGTGGATGCCGAGGGATGGCTCACTGTGGTGGAGCGTGCGCCCGGCTATAAGGCGTCTGTCACGGTCTATAATGAGACCTTTAAGCCGGTGGTCACGGAGAATATCTCCAGCAGCTTTATTACCGACGCTATCGTATCCCCCAATCATAAGATGGTGACTCTGGTTTCCATCGGTGAGGCGGAGAACGGATTTGAGTCCGCACTTCAGTTTTATCATGTGTCCGACGGCGCATTGGAAAGCACCTGCTTCTTGGATAACGATGTGGTGCTGGACATGGAATGGGAGAAGGATGTGCTGTGGGTTGCCGGTGAGTTCGGCGTCTACCGCATTGTGGATGAGGCGCTGGAAAGCGGCTATACGGAAGCCAGCAGCTATTTGCAGGGCTTCTCCCTGCAAGGCAGCGGTTATGCCACGCTGTTTTACAGCAAGTATCAAGGCGGCAGCACCGGTGAATTGCTCACGGTGGATAAGACCGGCGTGATCGGAACCGTTGGTTTGAATGATGAGGTGCTGAGCATCTCCTCTGCCGGCGATTATGTGGCGGTGCTGACTGCATCGGAGCTGTCCATCTATAAAAGTGACCTGACGCTGTATGATGCAGTGGAAAATACTTGGGGTGCCAGACGCGTCCTGCTTCGGACGGACGGATCTGCGGTGGTGATTTCTTCGGAGAGCGCCAGCCTGTATGTGCCCAAATAAGGAGAAAATTATGCCATTTGTTGATTTGATTGCCACACTGCTCCCGGATTTGATTCTGGGTGCGGTGATGATCGTAATGCTGATCTATGGAGCCAAGGTGGGTATGTTCCGCTCGTTCTCCGGACTGCTCACCATTCTGATCGCCATATTCGGTGCCAAGCTGGTGGCTGATTGGGGCTCGGTGCTGGTCGCAGAGTACATCGTTCCTCTGGTACAGCCTGCGGTGGAGCATAAGCTGGCGGCGATTCTGGCGGAACAGGCGGTCGGAGCCGAAGGCGCCAATCTGGGCGTTCTGGGTATGGTGCCCGGCGTGCCGGAGCTGGTGGAAGGCATTACCGATTCCGTGGCAACCAGTATTGCACCTGCGGTAGCGCTGGAAGTGGCAAAAGCCATCGGCTGGGTGATTTTGTTTGTGCTGGGTGCAGTGTTGTTCCGGGTGGTCTGCTATTTGGTGGTGGAGCTGCTGGATGTGATCGACTGCATCCCCGGCTTGCATTTCCTGAACCATCTGCTGGGCGGAGTGTTCGGATTGCTGAAGGGCTTTTTGCTGGTGCTGCTGGTGGTCATCATTGTGGTCAAATTCGGCTGGCTGCCGGAGTCCATGCTGGAGGACACTGTTTTGATGAAGTGGATGGCCCAAATTACCGGCGTTTACTGATTATTTTTTGCGAATGCAATGTTTGTTCATATTTATCTGTCATGATAGGAACAGTTCATCCGACAAAATCGGAAAGAAGGGAGAAACGATATGCAGCCTACACTCTGCTCCAGATGTAAGAAGAACCTTGCCGTGATCTTCATCAGCAAGATCGAAGGCGGCGAGAGCAAAAGTGAAGGACTTTGCCTCAAATGCGCACGAGAGCTGGGTATTAAGCCCATTGATGATATGATGAAGCGCATGGGTATCTCAGATGAGGATCTGGATAACCTTACGGAAGAAATGATGGGGATGTTTTCCAACCCCGAGGCCTTGGAGGGGCTGATTCCTCAGGTTGGCGGCGATGCCGACGACGGAGAGGATGACGAGGTTGAGGATGAGGGCAAAACAGCCACCTTCCCCTTCCTGAATAAGCTCTTTGGAAACAACGGCCAGCCTGCTCCTGCTCAGGAGGAGGGCACCGGAGAGGCCCGCACCCGTCAGGGAAAGGCCAAGAGCGGAAAGAAGAAGTTTCTGGATAATTACTGCATCGACCTGACCCGTCGGGCTGCCGAAGGTAAGCTGGACGGCGTGATCGGCAGAGAAGAGGAGATTCAGCGTGTCATTCAGATTCTGAACCGCCGCCAGAAGAACAATCCCTGCCTGATTGGCGAGCCCGGTGTGGGTAAAACCGCCATTGCTGAGGGCCTTGCCATCCGCATTGTCCATGGTGAGGTGCCCTATAAGCTGCAGGATAAGCAGGTCTATCTGCTGGACCTCACGGCTCTGGTAGCCGGGACCCAGTTCCGCGGCCAGTTCGAGAGCCGTATGAAGGGCCTTATTGAAGAAATTCGCAAGGCCGGAAACATCATTCTGGTCATCGACGAGATTCATAATATCGTGGGCGCCGGTGATGCGGAAGGCTCTATGAATGCAGCCAATATCCTGAAACCTGCCCTGTCCCGTGGTGAGATTCAGGTGATCGGTGCAACCACCTTTACCGAATATCGCAAGCATATTGAGAAGGATACCGCTCTGGAGCGCCGTTTCCAGCCGGTCACCGTCAATGAGCCGTCCATTGAGGACAGCGTGAAGATCATTCGCGGTATTTCTCACTATTATGAAAATTACCACTGTGTCCAGATTACGGATGCCGTGGCCTATCAGACTGTGGTGATGAGCGAGCGGTATATTACCGACCGTTTCCTGCCGGATAAGGCCATTGACCTGATGGATGAGGCCTGCTCTGATGTGAACCTGCACAATGCCAATTTGGCTCGTCTGGCTGCCGTCAAGAAGGAGCGAGCTGACCTTGCCAAGGAGAAGGAATTCCTGCTGAGCGAGGCATCCAAGCAGAATGAATCCCGCAATGACCAGCTGACGGAGAATGAGCAGAAGCAGGCAAGAGCCCGTCAGGAGCTTTCTGCTCTGAATCAGGCACGCCACACCATTCTGGACGATCCCTCTCTGGCGGAGGATCAGCGCCGCAGCCATCTGGATGCAAACGATGCCCGCCGCCGTGACGCTCAGCGCACGCTGGATGCCCTGACGCAGGAGCGCCAGAGCATTGAAGCTCAGCAGCAGGATCGCTCCTTCGAGCGTCTTGCCATCATTCGCTCTCAGGACCTGCGTCTGGAGAAGGAGCAGGAGGAGCTGGAGAATACACCTTGGCCTCAGCTGAGCGTGGAGAATCTGGCTCGGGTGATCGAGCAGTGGACCGGAATTCCGGCCAGCCGCATTCAGGAAGAGGAGTTCGGCCGTCTGGCTGGTCTGGGCGACCGTCTGCGTAAGCGTATCATCGGTCAGGATAAGGCCATTGATCTGGTTGCTGCGGCGATCCGCCGCAATCGTGTGGGTATCTCCCCCAAGCATAAGCCGGTTTCCTTTATCTTCGTCGGTTCCACCGGTGTGGGTAAAACGGAGCTGGTCAAGCAGCTGGCGGACGATCTGTTCCACGCCCCGGATGCCCTCATCCGTCTGGATATGTCCGAGTTTATGGAGAAGCACTCGGTGTCCCGCCTGGTTGGTTCTCCTCCCGGATATGTGGGCTATGATGAGGCCGGTCAGCTCACCGAAAAGATTCGCCGTAAGCCTTATTCGGTCATCCTCTTTGATGAGATCGAGAAGGCGCACCCCGATGTGCTCAATGTGCTGCTCCAGATTCTGGATGACGGCAGAGTGACGGATTCCCATGGCCGCACGGTCAACTTCGAGAACACCGTCATCATCATGACCTCCAATGCCGGCAGCGAGCAGAAGGAGGGTACGGTTGGCTTCGGTCACAGCGTGAATGAGTTGGACGAACAGCGTACTATGAAGGCACTTCAAAGCTTCCTCCGTCCGGAGTTCATCAATCGTGTGGATGAAATCGTTCACTTTAATCGCCTCACCGAGGAGGACTTCCGTGGTATCACCCGGATTATGCTGGATGAGCTGGTGGAATCTCTGGAGGAGAAGGGTGTTGCCTTCACTTATGATGATGCTCTGGTGAATTACCTCACCCATAAGTCCTATTCGCTCACCTATGGTGCCCGTAATCTGCGCCGTACCATCCAGCGTGAACTGGAGGACACCATCGCAATCCGAATCATTGAGAATTATCAGCACCCCATCACCCAGATCCGTGCCACGGAGCTGGATGGTGCGGTCCACATTGATACCCTCTGATGATAAAAAACAAGCCTGCGGTTTCCAAATGGAAATCGTAGGCTCTTTTTTTGTTTTGAGGGCGAAAAAAGAAACGGCATGGTCTGAAGACCATGCCGTTTGAACTTAAGGAAAGGAGTGATTAGCGAGAGAACTCGGTCTCGCAGTAAGCGCAGCAGTAGGTGCGCTTCTCGGGGTTGGTGAGAACGAACTCGCTGACGAGCTGAGACTCAGCCACAGTGATGCAGCGGGGGTTCTTGCACTTGAGCACGTTGGTGAGCTTCTTAGGCAGCTTCATCTGCTTCTTCTCCACCTGAACACCGTCCTTGATGATGGAAACGGTGATGCCGGGATCGACATAGCCCAGAACATCCAGATCCAGATCAATGAGAGAATCGATCTTGATGATGTCCTTGCGGCCCATCTTGGAGCTCTTGGCGTTCTTGATGATGGCGACGGAGCAATCCAGCTTGCTCAGACCCAGCAGGCGATAAACCTCCATGCTGGCGCCAGACTTAATGTGGTCGAGAACGATGCCGTTCTGAATGCTATCGATATTCATGTGAAAACCTCCCTTAGACGGTAATGCCCAGCAGCTTCAGGATCAGAGCCATACGAATGAACTTGCCGTTCTCCACCTGATCGAAGTAACGGGCGCGAGGATCGGAGTCCACATCGACGGTGATCTCGTTGACACGGGGCAGGGGATGGAGGATAGCCATGGTGGGCTTTGCGGTGACCAGCTTCTCGGGGGAGAGAATGTAGGTGTCCTTCAGACGGACATAGTCAGCCTCGTTGAAGAAGCGCTCACGCTGCACACGGGTCATATACAGGAAGTCCAACTCGGGCATAGCCTCTTCCAGGCTGGTGGTCTCGGTGTAGGGGAGGTTGTTGGCCTTCAGGGTGTTGTCAATCAGGTACTTGGGCAGCTTCAGCTCCTCGGGGGAGATGAACACGAACTTGATACCGGTGTAACGAGCCAGAGCGCTGACCAGAGAGTGGACAGTACGGCCGAACTTCAGGTCACCGCAGAAGCCGATGGTGAAGTTCTCCAGATTGCCGCGCTCACGGTGAATGGTGAGCAGGTCGGTCAGGGTCTGAGTGGGGTGATTGTGGCCGCCGTCACCAGCGTTGATGATCGGGACAGTAGCGGTACGGCTGGCTGCGTAGGGAGCACCCTCCTTGGGATGACGCATCGCAATGATGTCTGCATAGCGGCAGACGGTGCTGATGGTGTCGCTGACGGTCTCGCCCTTAGCGGCAGAACTGCTGTTTGCAGCAGAGAAGCCGAGGACGCTGCCGCCCATGCGCTGCATAGCAGCTTCAAAGGACAGGCGGGTACGGGTGGAGGGCTCAAAGAAAAGGGTTGCCAGGATTTTGTGCTTGCAAGCCTCCTGATACTTTTCGGGATGAGCGATGATGTCTTCTGCGACTGCGATCAGTTCATCGATCTCCTCGATGGACAGATCAGTGATGTTAATCAGATGTCTCACTTCCGTTTTGCTCCTTTCTTGTTTTGGCATTCCGACGAATAATATCAGATGCGACACCGTTTGTCAAGAACTATTTTTGGTGGAGCCGAAATGGCGCTTGTAAGAATTCCGGCTCAAGCCGACAATAAACTTATCACGAAAAAATGTGATTTACAATTGTTTATTTGTGAAAATATAGACGAAAATTTTGGTTTTTTTAATATTTTTGGAGAAAATGTGTTTTTGCTTCGGGAATGTTGGAGCAAAACCTTTTTTCGGTTGACAAAGTATGCTATAATACGAATGATTTTCCTTTTGTCAATATAGAAAAAGAGGTGAAAAATGAAGGCATGAGTATGACACTATTTCCGTTCCTATATGCGATTGCATTTGTGATTCTCATTACGGCGGTTCTTTCAACGGCATGTTGCCTGTATGTGCTGAAGAAGCGAGATAGCGTTGCCCATATCATCGGCCTCTATCTGTTTTATTTGATCGATGCGGTGATTATTTTTCAGCTGGAATGCAGCCCGAATTTCAATGCATGGTTCGAACGAGGATTTGTGTACAACCCGGCAATAAAGAC
>JAHHSJ010000051.1 GCA_020025295.1 Oscillospiraceae bacterium
AGCTAACAAATTTTTACTGTGCGGGGTGTCCAACTTGCACTTGCAATTTGCGATCGTATTTCGTAATCAAAATTTAGACATTTCTTTGAACCGCAAAATGTCAGCATACAATAGCTATAGCTATATTTGCGAAACACAAGAGCCTCTCGTTCCATTCGGACGAGAGGCTCTTGTGTTTATGTAATGTTTGAGATGTGCTAATGATGTACCGCTTTGCTGTTCAAAACGGGATGTTCCGTGATTCACGGAAACCATGAAAACTACATCATACATCAAATGATTTCAAACTTTGTGCAGCAGAAAAAAACGCATAATTGTGAAATGGGAAACCTCTTGATGGGGTTGCCCTTTTTTGTTAAAATGCATTTAGAGTAGAGTGTTAGATATATCAAAATAATCTTAACAACCGGAGTATTTTGCCATGAATACTGTAGAATTTGGAAAAGAAAACAGCCAGATAATCATTCTGCTTCACGGAGGCGGACTTTCCTGGTGGAATTACAGGGAGGCTGCATCCCTTTTATCTGTTCAGTATCATGTAGTCATTCCGCTTTTGGACGGTCATGCAGGAAGCTGCTGTACTTTTACAACGATTGAAGATACTACCGAAAAACTAAAAAAATTCATAGAAGCCGTTTATGGAGGAAAGGTATTCGCCATAGGCGGCCTTTCCCTGGGGGGACAGGTTCTGACGCAGCTGCTTTCTATTGCACCGGATATCTGCCAATATGCAGTGATAGAAAGTGCTTTGGTGATTCCTATGAAGCTCACCCATCTCTTGGTAAGCCCAATGGTATCTATGAGCTATGGGCTGATTCAGAAACGCTGGTTCTCAAAAATTCAGTTTCAGCAGCTGCATATGCGTACTGACTTGTTTGAGGAATATTATCGAGACACCTGTAAAATTTCGAAAAAGGACATGACCGCATTTTTGAAAAGCAATTCCTCTTATGCCCTAAAAGACAGTTTTGCAAATACTTCTGCAAAGGTTTTGATTGCGGTGGGAGAAAAAGAAATGCCGATTATGAAGCAGTCAGCCAGTATGATCCATCATGCTTTGCCAAGCAGTCAACTGCACATTCTGCCCGGATTTCAGCACGGAGATTTGAGTATAAATCATCCGGAAGAATATGTGAAACTGCTGAAATCAGTTATGGGAAAATGAAGCAGAATTGTTAAACCCATTCGGATATTCCTAACAGATATAGATTAAAAGACCTTGAAGGGCAGTTCAAATGCCTTTCAAGGCTTTTTACATTCCTTTCTGAGCCATGTTTCCAATCGGCAATCTCTGGAAACCCGCCGTAAAAAGGCAATTTTTGTCATTTTATGTGATTGCCTTGTGCATTCCAACAAATATCTTTAATTCGATCAAATGTGGCTTGTAAGGCAGCACAACTTAAAATATAATAGATGCGTCAAAGAGGGTATGTATGCACCATTGCAGATGGTAAACGATACACAAAGGATGTGGCAAGGAAAATGAAACTGAAAAAGACCGCAAAAAAGCTGCTGTCCGCCGCACTGGCTGCGTCGCTGGTTGCCGGACTGGGATTGTCTCAGGTAAGCTACGCAGAGGAAACCAACGCTCCACCGGATTATCAGCTGTCCAAGACGGAGATTAACAAGACGATCACGGTTCCAAACGCCATCAACATTTCTGTTGTGGATGAAACGGGTAATCCGATCACCGCACCGGGCGAGTACCAGCTGCTGGACGCCTCCGGTGCCGAAGTCGCTTCCTGGACCTCGGATTCCACCCATGTATCTGCGAACGAAGCGTTTGATCTTGACAAAGAACACTTGGATGTTCCCTTGTATGTAACGGCCAATCCCGGCTCCAGAGAAGGCAAAATCTCCACTTACATCAATCACTTTGTCCACTCGGAGCTGCCCCGGGACGCAGTGATTTGGGAGCGCTACGGAACGCTGCAGAAGTATGTGGAATACGGCGAACCTCTGAACGGAGAGAAGCCCATCACCCTTCCTGCCGGCCAGTTTTGTCTCAATGTGGACGGAGACTACGCCAACACCGATCTGGGCAATTATCAGGTGACCATTGACGGTCAAACCTATGCTCTGGCCGATCTTGCCGGAAGTATGCATCAATTCAATGCACCGGCGGGGCTGCATGACCTGACCGTAGAAACCAATCTTGGGGGAAATGGCTCCTCCGGAACGATCAATCACGGTCCGGAAGTGTTCCCCGAAGAGGATGTCTATGTCCCTGTCAAGCTGGATCTTCACACCTATTTCCCTCAGTATGTCAACGAGGACGGAAGCGTCAACTACGACGGACTCCGCTACACCTATGGCAGTGCAGAGGAACATCCGGACGGGTCTCTTACCTCCGCTTATCTGGTCGTCTCAAGCTGTGCAATGACCAACTTCATTGCCTTGAATGGATCCAGCGAGGCCACATTCTATATTCATGATGGCGCCGCAGTCGGTTGGTTTGCCCTTGGTTTCGCCTCCCAGCAGGGCATGACCTCCTCTTCCCATGGTCCCATCGCAAAAGAAGTGGAAATCCTTCACTACGCCAAGCACACGATCAACATTCAGGCCCCTCCCACCACCGGCACCACGGTGGGTTACATCCCTGCCGGCACCTACACGCTCCATCAGGTCCGTGCTCCGCAGGGCTTCCTTCCCGCTGCCGATCAGCAGATCACCATCAAGGATTCCTGGCTGCCGGAGGATCTGCAGAAGCTGACTGTGGTCAACGCTACGGTGCCCGGTCATAAGCACACCTTCTCCGATCAGTGGACCTCCGACGAAACCCATCACTGGCATGCGGCCACCTGCGAACACACCGCTGAAATCAGCGGCAAGGCGGAACACACCTTCGGTGAATGGACGGTTCTCCAGAAGCCGACCACGGAACAGGAAGGGTTGCAGGAGCATGTCTGCACTGTGTGCGGTCACAAGCAGCAGGAAGTGATCGCCAAGCTTCCTCCCGTCGAACCTGAGAAGCCCGTTGAGCCTGAAAAGCCCGAGGTGAAACCGGAAGTGCCGGATGCAAAGCCGGTTGCTCCCGACACAAAACCTGCCGAGCCCAAGCCTGCCACGCCTAAAACCGGTGATTTCAGCCCTGTGACATTGTGGGCCACGATTGCTGTGGTTTCCTGTGCCGGTTTGGCCGGTGCCGGTGTGTATCTCAAGAAGAAAAAGCACAGCTAACGAATTGAACTGTTTCTGAACTGCAATACGCAGCAAAAAAGGCCTTGGAAGTTTCCTTCCAAGGCCTTTTCTCATAGAAAAAGCGCTTTTTCTATTCTTTTTGGAGACTCTCTTTCGCAATCAGAGGAACTTATCCAGCTCCCGCTCCACATCCGGCATCTTCTTGATTTTGGGATGGAAGGTAAGCTGACCACGGGCCACAACTAAGGACAGCTTGCGGAGCACTGTCAAATCCTCCAGCGGATTTTCGGCACACACGATGAAGTCGGCGCACTTGCCCGGCTCGATGCTGCCGGTCACATCGCCCAGTCCGGCAATACGGGCATTGCCCAAGGTAGCGCTGTGAAGGGCAAACGCCGTGGTCACGCCGCAGTACTTATGGAAATAGTTGACCTCACGCCACATATCATAGTGCGTGATATAGGGACATCCGGTATCCGTTCCCAGACCCACAGGAATTCCGTTCTCCAGACAAGCCTTGGCGCAATCCAAAATGCCACGGAACACCACTTCCCCGTTGAACTGTGCCATCTCGCTGGCATGGCTCACGGAGCGGTCAAACAGAGCAAAGGGCAGCGCAGGCGAAATGGTCGCCACCTGACAGGCTTTGCGCTCCTTGAACAAACGGATGATCTCTTCGTCCGGCTCCGCACCGTGTTCAATGGTATCCACACCGTTTTGCAGTGCCACACGGACGCCTTCAGGACTTTCCACATGGGCGGCCACCTTCAGCCCCAGACGATGGGCCTCATCGCAGGCGGCTTTTACAATCTCCGGCTGCATCTTCAGAGCGCCGGGCTCGCCCTTGACTTTCGCATCCAGCACACCACCGGTAATCATCAACTTGATGACATCCGGCTTCTGTGCCGCCACCTTGCGAACATATTGTACCGCTTCCTCTGCGCTATGAGCGGAGTAGGCCAGAGAATCCGCCATATGACCGCCAGGCACAGAAATCGCCATGTTCGATGCCAGAATACGAGGTCCAACTGCCTTTCCGCTGTTGATGGCATCACGAATCTTGGTGTCCACATCCAGCACACCGCCCATCGTACGCATGGTGGTGACACCGGACAACAGGGCAGTTTTAGCATAGCTCTGGCACATGGACCGCACCAGACGGCGGAACAGGGCATTGCTGGTCAGGACCTTCACCAGTTTCACCGGATCGCTTTCCTTTTTCTTCGGCTTGCCGCTGGAGGGCAAATGGGTGTGCAGGTTGATCAGGCCGGGCATCAGATACTGTCCCTTCAAATTCACCACCGAATAGTCCGTCAAATCCTGTCCGTCGGGCACAATCGCTTCAATCGTTTCGCCATCCGTCAGCACCGTCAAACCGGACTGAGGCGTCATTCCCTCCGTTCCGTCCAGAATATATCCATTGGTAAATGCGTATTTCATATTTCTCATCCTCTTCTTTCCGCATCGTTCCCAAATGTGTGAAAATGATTGTATGATGCCAGTATAGCCCGTTTCCCCTCTGGGGGGAAGCCTTTTGCGCCGTTTTTTTGGTTCCTTCCGGTTTGACAACTTTTGATTGTGGTTTACGCTGTTCCATGGTATGATAGGCAGAACGGATGGAGCACTGGACCAACGGCAAGGCATAGCTTGTGGGACGCCATCCGTATTCCACTAATCAAGTTTTACATAATTATATTATGTCTACTCTGTGCCAACTTTCTCGCCGCATACGGCGTTTATTCTGACAGCAAGGCAGGAACTGATTATGAAACGAATTCTTACCATTCTTCTCACCGTGATCTGCGCGGTAGCACTGATTTTCAGCAGCTATTCTCTCATCCGCTATTTCCTTCAGGCCAAGCAGGAGCAGAGCGTATACGACCACCTGTCCGATATTGTGACACCGGCGAACGGCATGGAGCGTCCGGACATGGATACGGAACCTGCATTCCCGGATTACAGTGCGGTCTATGAGCTGAACCACGATATGGTGGGCTGGCTCACGGTCCCCGGCACCCGAATCAACTATCCGATCATGCAGACCCCGGAGGAACCCAACTATTATCTGCACCGCAGCTTTGAAAAGGAGCAGACCTCCGCAGGCTGTCCCTACTTGCAGGAAAACTGTGACATCAACGAACCCTCGGACAATCTGATTATCTACGGGCACAACATGAAAAGCGGCACCATGTTTGGTGAACTGGATTTGTTTGAACGCCGGAGCTTCTGGGAAGCACATCAGACTCTCACTTTGGACACCCTCACCGAACGGCGCACCTACGAGGTCCTTTCCGTGTTCAAAACCACTGCTTCGGTGGGAGATGACAACGCATTCTACTACCACCACTTCGTCAATGCTGCAAACGAATCCGACTTTGACGAATTTGTCGCTCAGTGCAAGAAGCTGTCCCTCTACGACACCGGGGTGTCCGCCTCCTATGGGGACAAACTGATTACCCTCTCCACCTGCGAATACTCGCGCACCAACGGACGGCTTGTACTGGTTGCAAGACAGATTCCTGACGAAGGATAAGCTCCGCTCCGCCAACGCTCACATCTACATCTACTCTCTCACCGGGCACAGCATTCTGTGCCCGGTTTTTTGACGCAATTTAGTTCGAGAAAGCAGTTTTCCGACCCATAAAAATTCTCTCACCATTGCTTGTCCCCCTTCTTTCCCTACTTATTGAACAAAATATTCGTTCTCGGATATTGTTTATTTGTTGACATTTTCAACTTCTCATTGTACTATTTTAGTCAGATACTCAAAGAATTCGGGACGTATGCTTTGAGGAAATACGAGGGAGAAAAGTGATTTGGAGCATCACTTGGATTGGAGGAAATATGAAAGAATACAAGGTCCTCGAGATCAAACAAAGTGTATTCAGCAGCAACGACCGTGAGGCAGAGCGTCTGCGTGGAGAATTGAAGGAGAAGGGTGTGTTTCTCCTCAATCTCATGAGCAGCCCCGGCTCCGGAAAGACCACTACGCTCAAGCGCACCATCGCCGCCTTGAAGGACGAGCTGCGCATCGGCGTTATGGAAGCGGACATTGACTCTGAGGTGGATGCAAAAGCCATCTCCGAAACCGGTGTCAAGGCGATTCAGCTGCACACCGGCGGTATGTGCCATCTGGATGCCGACATGACCCGTCAGGGTCTGGAAGGTCTGGACACCGGCGATGTGGATCTGGCGATTTTGGAGAATGTGGGCAATCTGGTCTGCCCCGCTGAGTTTGACACCGGCGCTTCCAAAAATGCCATGATTCTTTCCGTACCCGAAGGACACGACAAGCCCCTGAAGTACCCCCTGATGTTCTCCATTGTCGATGTGGTACTCATTAACAAAATGGATGTGCTGCCCTATTTCGACTTTGACTTGGAGAAGTGCCGGGAATATGTCCATATGCGCAATCCCAAGGCGCAGGTCATTCCCATCTGTGCCAAAACCGGTGAAGGTATGGAGGATTGGTACCAGTGGCTGCGGGATCAGGTCAAGAACTGGAAAGAGAACTGATACGAGAAACACACTTCTGTTTTGGAGGACACGATCATGTCAGAATTACGCCCTAAAATTGTTAAGCTCGCAAAGATGGTCGGCGGTATTGCCGGCGCTATGAATAAAATCACGGAAGATTCCCCTGAATACATGGCACTCAACGGCGTGGTCAGCGATGAGCAGGCCGATGTTGCCCTGACTCTGGGTCTGAGAAAGCCCCGCACCGCCGAATATGCCGCCAAAAAGTGCGGAAAGAGTGTGGAAGAAACCCACAAAATCCTGATGGAACTGGCTGTCATCGGCGTCTGTAAGGTTTGGCATGAGGACGGTCAGGAACTGTTCTGGACCAATATCTTCGCTCCCGGTATGCTGGAAATGATGGTCAACAACCGAGAGCAGCTGGAGGCTCACCCGGAAATCGGCCGTGCGTTTGAGGCCTACACGCGCACCCGTCTGGCTCCTATGACGCCCATGCTGCCGGAAGGCATGGCCATGATGCGTGTGATCCCCATTGAGTCTGCCATTGAGAACATCCCCGGCGTAGAGCCTTGGGAAAGGCTCTCCCACTATTTGGACAAGTATGACACCTTCAGCGTATCCGATTGTTCCTGCCGAGCCTCCCGCCGTCACATGGACGAAGGCTGCGGTCATCTGGAGTACGAGATGTGCCTGCAGATGGGCTCCGGTGCGGAATACTACATCAAAACCGGCAGAGCCAGAGAGATCACCTGGGATGAGGCCAAGGAAATCATCCGCCGTGCGGAAGAAAACGGCATGATGCACGAGATGCCTCACACCGAGGAACGAGGGGAAGCCTTCGCAATCTGCAACTGCTGCGGCTGCTCCTGTTTCTCAATGCGTGTTGCCTCCCTCTTCCACACCCCTGACGCAATCCGCTCTAATTTCTGCGCAGAAGTCAACCCGGAAAACTGTGTAGCCTGCGGTCAGTGCGTGGAAAACTGCCCCGTCAACGCCCTGCAGTTGGGTCAGCGGCTGTGCGCTAAGGAGCCTTACCCCGTAAAGAACGAGCCCACTGCCCGGGACCATATGTGGGGCCCCAAGCACTGGAATCCGGACTACCGTGAAAACCGTCGGGATGTGGCTGATGAGGGAACCTCTCCCTGCAAGACCGCCTGTCCTGCTCACATTGCCGTTCAGGGCTACATCAAGCTGGCAAGTCAGGGCAAGTATCGTGAGGCTCTGGAGCTGATTAAGAAGGAGAACCCCTTCCCTGCCGTCTGCGGTCGTATCTGCCCCCATGGCTGCGAGAGCCAGTGCACCCGCGGCGACATTGACGAGCCTATCGCCATTGACGAAATCAAGAAATTCATTGCAGATCAGGAACTGGACGGTTCCGTCCGCTTTGTCCCCGAAAAGCGCCATGATTACAGCGACAAGAAAATCGCCATCGTGGGCGCTGGCCCTGCCGGTCTGTCCTGCGCTTACTATCTGGCCATCGATGGCTATGATATTACCGTGTTTGAAAAGCAGGAGAAGCTGGGCGGTATGCTGACTCTGGGCATCCCTGCCTTCCGTCTGGAAAAAGAAGTTGTAGATGCTGAAATTGATGTACTGCGTGCCATGGGCGTGAAGTTCCGCACCGGCGTGGAAGTCGGCAAGGATATCACGCTGGATCAGCTGCGCAAGGACGGCTTCCAAGCCTTCTATCTCGCCATCGGCGCTCAGGGCGGCCGTGCACTGGGCATTGAGGGTGAAAACGCCGAAGGCGTGGTCACCGGCGTGGAATTCCTGCGTGATGTGAATCTGGGCAAGGATGTGGCTCTGTCCGGCAAGGCCGTGGTTATCGGCGGCGGCAATGTGGCTATTGATGTGGCTCGCACCGCCATCCGCACCGGCGCCGAGGGTGTGTCCATGTTCTGTCTGGAAAGCAGAAGCGAAATGCCTGCTCTGAAGGACGAAATTGACGAAACACTCAAGGAAGGCATCGAGATCAACAACAGCTGGGGCCCCAAGCAGATCCTTACCGAAAATGGCAAGGTGATCGGCGTGGAATTCAAGAAGTGTGTCCGGGTCTTTGATGAGGACGGCCGCTTCTCCCCCGAATACGACGAAAATGACACCATGGTGGTGGAATGCCAGTCTGTGCTGCTCTCCATCGGTCAGTCCATCATCTGGGGCGATCTGCTCAACGGCAGCAGCATCGGCACCAACCGCAACGGCACCGTGCAAGCGGATGACTTCACCTATCAGACCGCTCAGCCCGATGTATTCGTGGGCGGCGACGCCTTTACCGGCCCCAAGTTCGCCATTCACGCCATCGCCGCCGGCAAGGAAGGCGCCATCTCCATTCACCGCTATGTCCAGCCCGGTCAGAGTTTGACTCTGGGCCGTGACCGCCGGGAGTACCACGCCTTCGACAAGAACAATGTGGTGGTGGAAGGCTTTGACAACATGCCCAGACAGCAGGTTGGTCACAATCCCAATGCCGCCCATTCCTTCAAGGATGACCGTCTAACCTTCACCGAAGAGCAGATGAAGAAGGAAACCGAGCGCTGCCTCGGCTGCGGCGCCGTGCAGGTAGACAGCTATATGTGCGTGGGCTGCGGTCAGTGCACCACCAAATGCAAGTTTGACGCAATCCATCTGATCCGCAAGTACGACACCAAGCCCGACACCTACGAGCGTCTGCCCATGAAGATGGCTGCCAACGCTGTGAAGCGTGCCGGCAAGATTGCCGTCACCGGCGTCAAGGAGTTGGGCAAAAAGAAGGAGCAGTAAGCGTCCGGAAAGGAACCACTATGCACGAACTCGGCGTTATCAGCGCCATGGTCAAGACCATTGAGGAAATCATCCACGAACAGGGCTACACCGAAGTACACAAGCTTGTTCTGGAAGTGGGTGAGCTGTCCGGCATCGTTCCCCACTACATGGAAGTCTGTTATCCTGCCGCTGTGTACAAAACCTTTATGGAAAACAGCGTTCTGGAGCTGGAAACCATCCCCGGCATCGTCCGGTGCAAGGACTGTCAAAAGGAGTTCAATGCGGTAGCACACGATTTCATCTGTCCGGACTGCGGAAGTCAGAACATGGAAATTCTATCCGGAAACGATGTTATGATTAAGGAAATTCTGTGTACCTGAGCAGAGTTTTCCTTCCGACCAAAAACAGGCACTCGGATGGGTGGTTATAGAACAGTAACCTACAAAAATTACTGATCTATGGCATCTGTCTGACAGGATTTGCAAAAAGAAAGAGGCATTACCGAGATTCAAAATCTTGTAATGCCTCTTTTTCTTGTAATTGACAAATTTCTGTTTTGAAATGCCGTTTGCTCCAATATGAGTAAAGACTCCAAAACGAAAAGGCTGGTAATGCATCAAAAGCGAAACCAGAGCCAATAAAACAAACTGTTTTACCCTTCGCTTTCCCTCAGGCGCTCAACGATGGTTTGCTTAGACACACTGTGATATACAAACAAAGGAACCAAGCATCCCACCACGGCAAAAATGGGAGCTACAATGATCATTGGAATGAAGGTGGGGCGATTGGTAAAGAACCAGAACATTTTTTCGAGAACGGCCGCCGCAAGCGGTCCAACCGCCAAAAAGAACATGAGTGCCAGCACCACAGATCCCAGAGCATACATCAGGCCCTCCAGAACCAGCATGGCTTTCAGCTGCCTGCCGGTCATACCAATGGATTGCAGCATCGCAAACTCCCGCTTTCTGGAAAGAATGCCGGTCAAAATCGCATTGGCAAAGTTAAGGATTCCCACCAAGCCAACAATAAAGCTGAGCAAACCGCCAACGATCAGGAACATAGAGCGGAAACTGTTGAATTCATTGACATACTGCAGCTTGCTCTCATAGCCGTAGCGTGGATTAACGCTTTCGGTATAATGATGCAAAAATTCTTCCATATCGGACTCGGCCCCATCTGCTACATCAAAGGCATAGAGCATCACATCGGATTTTCCGGTGATTTCCCGTAAGGTTTCCGCATTCAGCACAAACTCGTCTGTGCCATAATACCGATAGCTTAGATTGGACGGAACGACCACCAAGGCCTCAACGGTAAAGGTCTCATCATGGTATTGGGAAGGGCGTGCCAGATAGGGCTGATCTCCAAAGGCGTCCGGGTCGTCATGGATTTCACCGGTTTCGGGCGAATAGTATTCCCATGACTCCGGGACACGAAGTGTTACCGTGTCGCCCACCTTGGCCCAGTGAGAATCCGGTTCCCAATTTCCGTAATCGTCATCAGAGTAGACCGCTGCAATTCCTCGGCTGTTATCCTGATACAGGCTGGACAAGTCTCCGTCTACAACTTTTAATGCGTCAAGTAGAAACGGCTCCATTCCATAGGTATTCACTTCTTCCATCACACGACCATCTTCTGTGTGAGGCCTGTTGGAAGCCACATATTCCGCGGACTCTTCTGAATTTCCCCAATGAAGCATATTTTTGTTCACCCATTCCTCCGGGGCAAACTCTTGAATTGCATCGCTCTGTCCATAAATTCGTCCGCCCTCCAGAATGCTGCCCTGTGTGTTGACTTCGGAAATCACTTCTTCCGGCATGATACCTTTACCGACTCTCCAGGTCATCACATTATTATTGAAATAACCACCATCTGCCAGAATAAAGTCACAACTGGATTTATCCTGCAAGTATTTCTCCATATCGAAGCCATTGGTAAAGAGCGTTGTCATTTGCAGCAGTACCACAGCCAAGGTCAGACTGAGGACGGTCACAATTGTTTTTCCCTTGCTTCGGCCCAGATTTGCCCACGCCATACTCCATACGGAAATGTTGCCGCTGCCTTTTTTCACCTTCTTTTTGGATCTGCTGCCCTCGGTATATCGGACAGCCTCTACCGGAGAGACTTTTGCTGCCAACCGGCCAGGACGGGCACAGGAAAGGAACACCGTCAGCAGTGCAAACAGAGCGGCTCCTGCAAAAATAGCCGGAGATGCAGAAACCGTATCAACCACCACGCCATTCAGGCGGCTCAAGATCACAGGGCTGAGCTTTGCACCGATAAGCCAGCCCAAAATACAGCCGGCTGGAATACCGGCTAAAGAAAGCAGAAACGCCTGCCGCCGCAGGATGGATTTGATCTGTTTTCCGGTAGTGCCGATGGTCTTCAAAAGGCCATAAAACCGAATATCTCCGGCCACAGAAATCTGAAAGACATTATAAATAATCAGATACCCTGTCAGCATGATCAAAAACAGTAAACCGAACATTGTCACAACTGTCATTGGATCCGTGTTTTCGCCTATCTGCGCGCCTGTATAGCCCCAATTGACACCAGTGTGGATGTAGTTAGGTTTCTCTGCCGATTCGGATTGATAGCCATGCTGCTTCACAATCGCATTCAGATTCTCGGCAATATGGCGGGAATTTTGGAACATCACATCCAGATTCCAGCTGCCGGTCAGGTTGTCCTCCGTAGGCAATACAATCTCCATTTCATCCAGAACGGAGTTCACTCGGCTTTCCGGAATCAGCACCATGTTGGCCGTCACAATAGGGTCCTTCTCCCACCAGCCGCAGAGCGTAAAGGTCTGCTCTGTGGGCTTTCCGCATACATCTACCAAAACGGTAAACTCTGCCCCCAGCTTTGGTTCCACCCCCAGAAGCCGCAAGACTTCCGTATCCGTAGCGACCTCATTGGTACCCTCTGCGGGCAGTCTTCCAACAACCGGATCAAGATACATCCAATGTGCGGTATTCGGATTACACCACCGCACTTCCACATGATTTTTCCTGAACTCCTCATTTTGGGCAAAGCCCAGAACCCGGCTGACTCCCCAATCCTTAATCAGCGGGTCCTCACGCAGCTCCAGATATTGCTCTTCGGTCAGGTATTTCAAGCTTCCCTGAGCACAGCCGCCTACTTGACGGAAGTTTGCCTGCTGAACGGCCTCGTTGATGGAAAGGCCTACCGTAAAGAGGGATGTGAATAGCAGCGTGGTCAGAGCAATGGCCAAAATCGCAATCAGGTTCCGGCTTTTTGCCGCTTTGAAGCTCTTTCGTGCCAAATCTCGAATGCAGGGTTTATTGGAAACTTTGAGCATATCCTCACCCCCTGATTACAATACGCCCATCCTCAATCCGGATGATGCGGTCTGCCAGCTGGGCGATTTCTTCGTTGTGGGTAATCATCACAATGGTCTGGGAAAATCGCTCACTTGTCACCTTCAAAAGACTCAGCACATCTTGACTGGTTTTGCTGTCCAAATTACCTGTGGGTTCATCTGCCAATATAATAGCAGGTTTCGCCGCCAAGGCTCGGGCAATGGCCACCCGCTGCTGCTGACCGCCGGAGAGATTGTTGGGCAGACTTTGGAGTTTCTTCCGGAGCCCCAGCATTTGAATAATCTCATCCACATACTTTTCATCAACCTGTTTGCCATCCAGACGAATCGGCAGCACAATATTTTCCAGAACATTCAGCACCGGCACCAGATTATAATTCTGAAACACAAACCCGATCTTGCGGCGTCGGAAAATCGTCAGTTCCTCGTCCTTCAGGCTTCCAAGCTCCCGCCCATCGACGATGACCGTTCCCTCTGTGGGACGATCCAAACCTCCTAACATATGCAGAAGCGTGGATTTGCCGGAGCCGGAAGTGCCTACAACAGCTACAAACTCACCCTTCTCCACAGAAAGATCGACCCCATCCAAAGCGTAGACAGCCGTTTCGCCGGTTCCATAGCTTTTCTTCAGGTTTTGAACCTGTAAAATACTCATATCCGTTCCTCTTATGAAAAAATCTCAAGGCAAGGAGGTTTCACCCTCCCTGCACTCGAGATCATATCAAATGATTCTTTCCAGAATCTTTCCGGAGAGAATTCAATTCTTACAGTTTTGAAAGAATTGAAGTTATGCAGGCAGAAACATGGAAAAAACGGAACCTTCCCCAATCTGCGAGGAAACCTTGATGTAGCCGCCCTCTTTTTGCAGAATCTCCCTTGTAAGATAGAGCCCGATGCCGACGCCTTCCTGCTGACCATGGTCTTCTCCCCGATAAAAACGAGAGAATATCTGTGCCTGCTGCGCTTCCGGAATACCGGCCCCAGTGTCCTTCACATCCACTCGGACAAACAATTCGTATCGGATCACGGAAAGAGAGACACTGCCATGCTCCGTATATTTGATTGCATTGTCCACCAGATTGCAAAGAGCTTCTGTGGTCCATTTTGCATCAAAGCAAGCGACTGTCTCCGTAGGATAGATCGTGAGTTCCAAGCCCTTTTCGGCAGCCTTTGCCTCAAATTGTTTTTGGACTTGCCGCAACATCGGAGCGACAGATTGCATCTCCGGCTTCAATGTAATGATACTATTTTCAAGGCGGGACAGTTTCACCAAAGCGTCAATCAGAAACCGAAGTTTTTCGCTTTGGTCATGGAGCGTATCCACATAGGCCTGAGACTCCGGCGATAAGTCTTCCTCTTGTAACAGCTCTGTGTAAAGCAGAAGGTTTGCAATGGGCGTTTTGGTCTGATGGGAAATATCTCCGATCAATTCCTTGATACGGTTCTTTTCCTCAGACACATTCTGTGCAGATGATGCCGATGCAGAAAGATACTGGGCAAACCGTGTTTCCAATGCGGACAACATACTTTCATCGAAGTTGGTTTCTGTGTAGCTGCCGTCCATAGCCTGTTCCAGCATCGTATTCAGTGTTTCCATCGTTTTCTTGGTTTTTCTGCGACTGGCATAAACCATCACGGAAGCAAGCAGCAAGCAAGCTGCTCCAAATATCCATCCCAACATACTCATTCCTGCTTCTCCCATACATAGCCAATGCCATATACAGTTTTGATGGTATCCTGCGCATGTAACTTGTCTCGTAAACGCTTGATTGTGACGGATAGTGCGTTTTCATCCACATAGTCGGAACCATCTGTCCAGATTCGGTCCACTAGCATCCCACGCTCCATGGTACGGCCACGGTTTTCAACCAAAAGGCGG
Source organism: Oscillospiraceae bacterium (assembly GCA_020025295.1). Classification (GTDB taxonomy): domain Bacteria; phylum Bacillota; class Clostridia; order Oscillospirales; family Oscillospiraceae; genus UMGS1766. Next base: position 14,583 of record JAHHSJ010000051.1, read on the forward strand.
AGCAGCTTCTGCTCTGTTTTGCTCAAGTCTACAGGGTTCCCGTTCATGAAGAATTGCTGTGCAGAAAAGTTAA
>JAHHSJ010000052.1 GCA_020025295.1 Oscillospiraceae bacterium
AACGCCTCCTCCTGATCGTGGGTGATAAAGAGCATGGTGACATTGAACTTCTTCTGAAGTGCCTTCAGCTCCATCTTCATCATTTCACGGTTAGCCACATCCAAGGCGGAAATAGGCTCATCCAGCAGGATGATGTCCGGATTGGTAGCAAGGGTGCGGGCGATGGCCACACGCTGCTGCTGGCCGCCGGAGAGCTGGCTGGGCTTCTTGGACATCTGATCCGTCAGGCCCACCTGCTCCAAGGTGCGCTCTGCAATGGCACGGGCATCCTTCTTAGTGTCCTTACGCAGGGTCAAGGCATATTCCACATTCTGCAGCACCGTCATATTGGGGAACAGGGCGTAGTTCTGGAACACGATGCCCATGCCGCGGTCAAAGCTGTTCAGGCCGGAGATTTCCTTCTCCCCCTTCAGAATCTTGCCGCTGTCTGCGGTTTCCAGACCAATCAGGATGCGGAGCAGCGTAGTCTTACCGCAGCCACTGGGACCAAGAATGGAAAGAAATTCGCCCTCCATCAGGTCAAAACTCAAATCATTCAGTATTTTCTTACCGTCGAAGCTCTTGTTCAGGTTTCGCACGGACAGTTTCGGAGTTAGTACTTCCATAGACCCAGCAGCCTCTCTTTCTCCGAAATCTGGTCGATTCCGGTCATATCTGCATATTTGACATCCTGAGGATAGTGCTCGATCTGATTGACCTGCCCCTCATAGATTCCCTCAGGGGAGAAATTCTCTTTGTCATAGACAAGGAAATCGTTGGCGATGAAGTCCAGCACCTCAGAAACGCCGGGCTTCTGCTCGTGGCCCTTGATGACGCCGATACCCGTCAGAGAGTAGGGCGATCCTTCCTCCGGGAAAATAATCTCAAAGGGCTGACCGGCGTTGATCTCGCTCACCGCCTGGAAGGTCAGGCCCAGACCGATAGCTACTTCGCCCTGCTTCAGCAGCTTGATGGGGCCGGAGCCGGACTCGGTCAGCTGTTTCAGGTTGGCATAGAGCTTGTCCATATAGTCCAATGCGGCGTCCTCGCCCATCGTATTGACCCAAGACTTATAGAAAAAGTAGCCGGTGCCGCTGGACTTGGGATCGGGCATGGCAATCAAGCCCTGATATTCCGGCTTCAGCAGGTCTTCATAGGTTCTAGGTGCTTCCAGACCGTATTTGTCCAGAATATTCTGGTTGACTACAATAGCACCGGCCTGACGCTCCCAAGTCACCCACAGGTTTCCGTTGTCCTCCGGGGCAAGTCCCTCCAGATAGGGCAGACGGCTCACGCCGGAAACATCGCCCAAATCCTCGTGGATCTTGGCCATGTAGCTGGTTTCCAGTCCCACCAGAATATCCACTTCCGTGTCCACTCCCTCGGCATAGATCTTTGCTGCCGCCTTGCCGGTGGGCATATACATTACAATTACATCGTAGTTGGGAAATTTTTTGTTCAGCTGTTCCTGAAGCGCGTCATTTCGGAACTGCTCCGAGGACGCACACACAACAATACTTTCTTTCCCACCAAAATCCGCAAACAGCGTGAACGCCAGAGTCAGCGCCAGCAGTGCGGCAAACCATTTCTTCATGCGATTCTCCGATCTCAGCAGTAGGCGGGGTCCAGCTTCTTCAGATCGGTGTAGCTGTCGATCTCAGTGATGTCCTTAAAGGTGCATTCACGCACTTCCACCTGATAGTGCTTCTGGCAGTAGCGCAGAGAAACCTCATCCCAGTAGCGCTCTTTGCCGCCGGGCATTTCGTAGACCTTCTTGATGTCCTCATAGAGCTTGGCGCCGTCCTCTTCCGTCCAATAAGAGATACCAAACATATGATGGCAGTTGGTGCCACCCACCATGACCTTGGTGATGACACGACCGCGGGTCTCAAAGCACCAATCGTCAGTCTTTTCCACCGGCACAGCCAGATAGTTGGATGCGTACTGATACTTCTGGACCAGCTTGGGGTTGTAGAGCACCAAATCGGCCTCCATCACATAGGTGTTGCGCATCAGATGACGGGCACACATAGCGGAAGAGATGTTGTTGGCCTCATTATAAGCAGGATTCTCGATGAAGCGAATCATGGGATACTTATAAAGGAGCTGGTCAAACTGCTCTCCCAAATAGCCACGCACCACATAGATCTCCTCAATGCCAGCAGCCAGCACAGCATCCAGCATGGTGTCGATCATACGGGTGCCATGCACACGCACCAGAGGCTTGGGGGTGTTCAACGTGATGGGCACCATACGGGAGCCAAAGCCGGCGGCAATAAACACAGCCCGCTTGACCCGGTACGGCTCCAGAGCAGCGAGACCGGCTTCGGTCAGCTTGCCGTCCTGAACATAGCCCTGTTCCACCAGAGCGGTCATGGCACGATTCACAGAACCCAAAGACATTCCGGTCTCCTCTGCCATCTCCCGCTGGGTCAGCTCACGCTCGGGTTCCTCACGCTCGCTGCGCTCCATGCACACCATAATATCAAACTGCTTGCGATTCAATTCCACTTTCATATGCTTCTCTACTTTCTGCATAAATCTCAACGGGATGTGCTTGAAAAAACCGTAAATTTGCGCACCTTTCCCAGGGTAATTTGTTCAACGCGTCAACTTTAGCACTCAGTTTGGAATTTGTCAACCCAATTTAACCTAATATTAAAAATTATTCCATATTTTCCGTTTTCTCTCTGAAATTCTTGACATTTTCCATCTTTCCTCCGGCTTCTTTTGTAATGTCTCCACTTCATTCAGCAGTTTGGAACAAGATTTTTCATTCTATTTTCACCGAATCTCCGCTCTGTTTGTTCATTTTTTAGGTATCTGCTCCCCTTTGTGGAATTTCACTGCGACTCTGTTCTTCCCTGCACTGCCAAAAAACTGCTTCTTTCAAAAAAAGAAGCGGGCCGCATCTTTTGATACGACCCGCAAAGGCGTTTCTTTTTATTTGTCGTTAGTCAACAGACGATGGTAGGTTGCATCCATACCAATGGCCCCCAGAGGAGCGGTAATCAGGATGGAAACCACCGCCATACTCAGCACCAGATCGCCGCAGGGCAGCCCCATAGCCAGCGGCACAGAGCCGATGGCAGCCTGCACCGTAGCCTTGGGCAGGTAGGCAATCACGCAGAACAGCTTTTCCTTGGCGTTGAACTTGCTGCCGGCAAGGCTCAGCAGCACGCCTATCATACGGAAGGTCAAGCTGATCGCCAGCATCAGCAGCGCACCCAAACCGGCCTGCAATGTATAGCGGATATCCACCGCAGCACCCACCAGTACGAAAAGGACCACCTCAGCCGCCAGCCACAGCTTGCCGAACTTCTCTTGCAGCCGCCGGGTCACTTCCGGGACGGTATTCATCGCCAGCACCAAGGCCATACTCATGACCGCCAGCAGCCCCGACACAGCCACCGTTCCCTCCAGCCAGTTCTCCACAGCCAGCATCAGGAAGGCCATACCCAGCACAATGATGGTCTTATTGCTGTTGCGGACCATCTCCTGCTTCCGGAATCGCCATTCAAAGAACTTCGCCAGCAGGAAACCGGTCAGCACACCGAGACCGATCCCCAGTACAATCGACACCGGGATGTCCAGCAGAGCGGCAGCGTTGACTTCGCCGCCCTGTGCCATGCCCAGAAAGGTGGTGAACAGAACGATCACCACAATGTCGTCCATAGAGGCACCGCCCAGAATCATCTGAGGAATTCCTTTGTTCGTACCTCGCTTCATTTCCATCAGCTGCACCATTCGGGGCACCACCACAGCCGGGGAAACCGCACCCAACACAGCGCCCATGACGGCGGCTTCGATGTGGGAGATGCCGAAGATCAACGGTGCAAAAAGGACACATCCCAGAATCTCAAAGGATGCCGGCAAAAAGGACATCAGTATTGCGCTGTGTCCCACTCGCTTCAAATCGCCTAAATCCAGCGAAAGGCCTGCTTTAATTAAAATAATCACCAGTGCCATTCGACGAAGCTCCGAGGAAATCCCCAGAATGGAGCTGTCCAACAGATCCAGCACATAAGGGCCTAAGATCACACCGGTAATCAGCATACCGATGATTTTGGGCAGCTTGATTTTCTGGCAGATTGCGCCCAGTGACAATCCCACTAAAAACACCAACGCCAATGATGTGAGCATACTCTCATCCTCCCAGCAACAGAAAACGACGCTGCTGTATCACAGCAGCGTGTATGCGTTCTCAACTCCGGTCTATTTTAGTCCTTTTCTACATAATTGTCAATAAACAAACCTTTTTACACGCTATTTCGCTTCCAACAAGAATAAAACATCCGATTTTTTATCTTGCACTGCATCCGCTTTGATGTTGGTGCAGCAAAAATCAGCTTCAAATCAAAAAAGGCAAAAAACCGATCAGTTGTGAAATTATTATTAAAAATCTCCACCTTCTCTTGCTTTCCTCCCGGTAGAACGCTATGATATCTTTGCTCTTTTATGAGAGGAGGAGTCCCATGGATGTGAATTATCGGAACTTTCGATTCAATAAATTAAACACTCCGGAGTTTCGCCACATATACTTACTATTATTCTGGCCCATTTACGGTCTTGTCTTTTTCTATCTGGAACGCATTCGCCCGGTAGAGGCGTACCATGTGATGTACTGCTCGCTGGACAATCACATTCCCTTTTGCGAGTGGTTCGTCTTTCCGTACCTCTTGTGGTTTCTGTTCTTCGGGGGCATGGTGGTGTTCACCTTCTTTGCTGATGTGAAGGCCTTTAAACGCATGATGAAATTCATTATCATCACCCACGCCATCTCCATTTTCATCTTCTTTGTCTTCCCCAATTGTCAGGAGCTGCGTCCCACGGTATTCCCCCGGGACAATTTCCTCACCCGTTTTATGGCCGGGTTCTACGAGTTTGACACCAGCACAAATGTGTGTCCCTCCCTCCATGTGGTCGGCTCTGTGGCCGCTCTGTTTGCCGGCTGGGACAGCAAACGCTTCTCGACCCGTGGCTGGAAGATCATCTTTGCAGTGATTACATTCTTCATCAGCATTTCCACCGTATTCCTGAAGCAGCATTCGGTTCTGGACATCCTGGTGGCCATTCCCATCTGTGTTCTGGGCTACTGGCTGGTCTATCGTCTGCCGGAAGCCAATGGAAACGAGGCAGATGCACCTCTGTTCAAGAAGAAAAAGGAACGCAGCACCGTTTGACGGCCCATTCGGACCCAAGGGTTCGCTGTTCCACAATAAAAAAGCAAACACCCGGGGGTGGTTCCCTTACGAACCTTCCTCCGGGTGTTTTTCTCGGCATTCGCAGCTGCGCCGCCCTTCCGGGCCCATTTGTGCCCAGCTGGAAATTTTCTTCGGATTTTCTAAATTTTCACTGTTTGGTCACAATCTTATGTTACGCTAACCATGCAACAAAATTGCAATGGAGAATTGCAATCTTATGGAGGAACCTCATGAATCTTGCAAAACTGATGATCCCCAAGTACAACACGGCCTGTCTGCAGGAAACCAGCACGGTGCGGCAAGGTCTGGAGATCATGCGCCACCGTGGATACACCGCCATTCCCGTGCTGGACGACAACGGACTCTATGTGGGCAGCGTCACGGAAGGGGATTTTCTGCGCCATGTTCTTCGGGTTGGGGACACCGAGCTGAAAACCCACGAGCATTATCAGGTCAAAAACATTTTCCGTCCCGAATTTTGCCCCGCTCTCACCATTGATGCCGGTGAGGAGGATGTGCTTCGCGCCGTGGTCAATCAAAACTATGTCCCCATTGTAGATGACCGTGGCTGTCTCTGCGGTATTGTCACCCGTAAGGCCATCATTCAGTATCTGGCTGAAAAGAATCTGGTACAGGCACAGGCTCCTGCTATGGTCTGACTCAAAACCAGCAAAATCTTCGCAAAGCAGCAAAAACGGCACAATCTCACTTGAGATTGTGCCGTTTGTTTTTTGTTTAGCGCAGGAAGCCTTCCAGAATCTTCTCTTCTGCTTCCTCGGCAGTGAAGCCCAAGGTCTGCAGCTTAAGAATCTGCTCACCGGCAATCTTGCCGATGGCGGCCTCATGGATCAGGCTGGCCTCACCATGGTTGGCAGCGATGGCAGGAATACTCTTAACCCGACCGCTGCCCATAATGATGGAGTCGCACTGGACATGACCGAAGCACTGGGCATTGCCCTCCAGCCGAGGATAGAACACCTGACTGGAATGCTCCTTGGCCACGCTGCGGGAGATGATGCGGGCCTTAGTGTCCTGACCGTTCAGGAACACATCCAGCTCGGAATCTGCCGTCTGGTCGCCATGGGTCATCATCTTCTCGGTGATGAGCGCCTCGCTGCGGTCACCGTCGCAGTTGACACGGGTATACCGCTGGGTGGAGTCCACGCCGCCGATCTGGCTGGAGTCCATCACAATGACTGCATCCTCCGCCAGATTGACAATGGTCTGGGGGTTGAGGACTCTGCCGCCGGTGCCGTTGCCGGAACCGTAATGCACTTCCACATAAGACACATGGGAGTTCTTGCCCACATAGAAGGTATGGATGCCGTTGTGCTTGGAATCCTCACAGCCGCAGTTATGGATGCCGCAGCCGGCAATGATGGTCACATCGCAGTTTTCACCGATGTAGAAGTCATTGTAAACCAGATCATCGACGCCGCTCTTGGTCACCACCACGGGAATGAACATGGTTTCATCCTTGGTGTTGTCCTCAATGTGGATGTCGATGCCCTGCTTGTCGGTCTTGCCGGTGATCTTGATGCGCTTGGAATCGTGCCGCTCCACACCCTTGCCGTCAATACGGATATTATACGCCCCTTCCGGCGTGCTCTTCAATCCGGAAATTTTGGCAAGCATGCCCTGAACGACTTCACTATACTGTTCGATCATGGCTGTTTCCCCCTTAGATGCAGCAGCAGCTGTTGTTGTCGGACTGAATCTGCTGCAGCATGCTCTCAGCAGAACCATGTCCGGTGACCATACCGCCGGCCACCATGACCACCTCATCCGCCAGACGGATGATGCGCTCCTGATGAGAAATAATAATCATGGCAGCGCTGTGGCTGCGGTGGATGGCCTGGAAGGTCTCAGTCAGACGGCCAAAGCTCCACAGGTCAATGCCTGCCTCCGGCTCATCAAAAATCATCAGAGAACCCTGCCGGGCCAGAATGGTTGCAATTTCAATGCGCTTCAGCTCACCGCCGGACAGGCTTGCGTCCACATCACGGTCGATATACTCGTGGCTGCAAAGTCCCACCTGCGCCAGATAATGGCAGCAGACTTCCTTGTCCAGATCCTTACCTGCGGCACACTCCAGCAGATCACGGACCTTCATGCCTTTGAATCTGGGGGGCTGCTGGAAGCCGTAGCTGATGCCCTTCCGGGCACGCTCGGTGACATTCAGCTCATCCATGGACTCTCCATTGAAAACAATAGAACCGGAGGTAGCCTTCTCCAGACCCATAATCACCCGAGCCAGCGTAGATTTACCGCCTCCGTTCGGGCCGGTGATCACCACCAGCTTGCCATCCGGGACGGTGAGATTGATGTGATTCAAAATATCGATCCGCTTGCCGTCACCGGGGACGGAGAAGCAGAGATCTCGAAGCTCTAACATAATATCATTCACTGCCTTCAACAATTATACATTATAATGCAACAAAACACGCAATGCCTATTATACCTATCATTCCCATTGCATGCAAGTTGAAAACGGAAATTTTACGGCTCTTTTCCCCGTCATTCCTGAAAACAGGACAGAAAATCCATCACTCTGGGGGCTGCAATCAGGAACCATGGGGTGAATTTCCGGGGCTGCTCTACCAGCTGCCGCCGCAGCTCGTCAAAGCTCATCCAGCAGCTGTCCTCCGCCTCCTGCGGGTCAAAGTGGTACGGCTCGCTGCATCGGCCCAGATACACATGGTCGTACTCATATTCCCAGAGGTCGTCCTGAAACCGAGCGCAGTAGATAAAGTCAAAAATCTCCCGCACCTCCGGGGCGCAGCCGACTTCTTCCTTCAGCCGCCGGGGCACTGCGTCCTCCAGCGTTTCCCCATACCGGGGATGCGAGCAGCAGGCGTTGGTCCAAAGACCGCCGGAGTGGTATTTCTCCCGATGACGCTTTTGCAGCAGCATCCGATCTCCGTCATACAAAAAAACCGAAAACGCCCGATGGAGAGTGGGCTCACGGTGGGCCTGTGCCTTTTCCATGGAGCCAATCACCTCATCCTTGGTGTTTACCAAAGTCAACCGTTCCATTCCACTCCTCCTTTCTCGATCTTACTATTTTACCACACAATCAGCCTATCGTCACTTATTTTCCATGGTTTTTCAGCAAAAAAGGACGCTCGGAATACTCCGAGCGTCCTTTGTATTTGAAACGAATTGCGTCAGGCATCAGGCCTTTGCAGCCGCTTTCTTCTTCTGGTGCATTTTCATCAGCAGCAGGAAGCCGATCACCAGAGCCGCACCCACAGGCAGGCAGACCCAAGGGGTACGGACAAAGCCGGCCAGCAGGTAGACCAAGAAGGAAATTCCGGCTACGGTTATGGCATAGGGCAGCTGGGTGGACACATGATCCACATGGTTGCACTGGGCTCCGGCAGAGGCCATGATGGTGGTGTCGGAGATGGGAGAGCAGTGGTCACCGCAGACAGCACCGGCCATGCAGGCAGAGATGGCAATGATCATCAGGGTATGATCGGTGAGGGAGAAGGCGTCCACAACGATGGGGATGAGGATACCGAAGGTGCCCCAGCTGGTGCCGGTGGCAAAGGCCAAGAAGCAGGCAATCAGGAAGATGATGGCCGGCAGGAACATCATCAGGTTCTTGGCAGAGCCCTTAATGAGCGCCTCCACAAAGGGAGCCGCACCCAAGCTGTCGGTCATGGCCTTCAGCGTCCATGCAAAGGTCAGGATCAGAATGGCGGGCACCATGGTCTTGAAGCCCTCGGGGATACAATCCATCATGTTCTCCATGCTCATCACACGGCGAACGGCGTAGAAGATCATGGTCAGGATCAAAGCGACCACGCTGCCCATGGCCAGACCCAGAGAAGCCTCACTCTGAGCAAAGGATTCCACAAAGCCGGTACCGGAGAAGAAGCCGCCAGTATAGATGATACCGATCACGCAGCAGACAATCAGCATCAGGATGGGCAGCAGCAAATCAATCACTTTGCCGTCGGTGGGCAGTGCTTCCTCGTCATCCGAAGAAATGGAAGGATCGCCGCCGGCTTCGCCGCTGCTTGCTTTTTCCTCAAAGGTGGCCATGGGTCCGTAGTCCACCTTCAGGAGAATCAGCCCCAGCATCATAACGACCGTGAGCAGGGCGTAGAAGTTAAAGGGAATGGCCTGCACAAAGATGCTGAAGCTGTCCTCTCCTTTCACAAAGCCCGCCACAGCGGCAGCCCAAGAGGAGATAGGAGCGATAATGCAGATGGGAGCTGCGGTGGAGTCGATCAGATAGGCCAGCTTGGTCCGGGACACCTTGTGGGCGTTAGCCACAGGCCGCATCACGGAACCAACCGTCAGGCAGTTGAAGTAGTCATCCACAAAGATGCACACGCCCAGCAGCATGGTGGCAAGCTGTGCGCCCACCCGGGACTTGATGTGGGTGGCAGCCCAGCGGCCAAAGGCAGCGCTGCCGCCGGCGTGATTCACAAGACACACCAGAATGCCCAGAACCACCAAGAAGATCAGGATACCCACATTTCCGCCCTGAGACAGCACATTGATCATGCCGTCTTCAAAGACATGAACCATGGTTCCTTCAAAGCTGAAACCGGAGTAGAACAGGGCACCAACCACGATGCCGATAAAGAGGGAGGAATACACTTCCTTCGTTGCAAGGGCCAGTCCGATGGCAACCACCGGAGGAATCAGGGACCATGCGGTGGCATACATACTACCGTCAGGATGGGTTGCGGCGTAGACTGCGCCGGCCAGGACAGTGATAATCACGGCTGCGATCAGCACGCCCCGGATCAGCTTCTTTTTTGTTGTCGTGTTCATTGAAAAAACCTCTCTTATTTTTTTGGCAAAAGGAAAATCGCCCGAACTGCCTTCCAGAAGGCGTTTCATGGCGACCTCAAAACAAAGCTGGAATCCTGCAAATCTGCAATGAACCCATACCTGTCCAATATAAACCCGGCCATGATAGCGCTTCACCGAAAAACGGTGACAGTCCGACGCATATTATGCGCCGACCCAGAAAGTTCACCTCTTGGCACAGCGAACTTCCTTCGGCGATGATTCCTTTCCCGGTTTGCGGATGCCAGTCCCTGCCAACCGATACTCTTAATCATCGCACCTCTATCGAAGACGATTTTTCTATTCACACTTCGTTAATATATTATCAGACCCACTTCGTCCTGTCAAGGCATTCGGCGATTTCCACCAAAATTAAAAAATAATTGTGGTTTTTCTTGATTTTCGTCTTTTATTTCCGTATTCGAAGAAACTTTGTATTGACGGAGCCCACGGGGGTGACTACAATGGAGAAAACAAAGTGCAAGGAGGTTTTGCCGCTATGCTGCAAGCCATTTTATACGATCTGGACGGCACTCTGCTGCCCATGGACAACGATTATTTTACCAAGGTCTATCTCTCCATGCTGGCCAAAACTGCTATGCCCTGGGGGTATACCGATCCCGAAGCACTCATCCGTGCCATGTGGGTGGGCGTCAAGGCTATGGTGACCAACGACGGCACCAAGCCCAACCAGAAGGCCTTCTGGGACACCTTCTCTCATGTCATCGGCAAGGACGCCAGCGGCGACGAGGAGAAGTTCAACGACTTCTACACCAAGGGCTTTATGGATGCCAAGGCCGCTACCGGGGAAGCTCCTCTGGCCCGCAAGGTGGTTGAGCTGTCCCGTCAGAAGGCAGAGCATGTCATTCTGGCTACCAACCCTATCTTCCCTCCGGTGGCTGATGCCTCCCGGCTCAGCTGGATCGGTTTGAAGATGGAGGACTTTGATCTGGTCACCGACTACTGCAACTCCTCCTTCTGTAAGCCCAATCCCGATTATTACCGTGCCATTCTGGATCAGTTCGGACTGGACCCGGCGCAGTGCCTGATGGTAGGCAACAATGTCACCGAGGACTGGCAGGCTGCCGCTGCCGCAGGCATCCCCTGCTACCTTGTGACCGACCACATCATCAACCCCGAACATGTGCCTATCACCTGTCCCAACGGAAGCTACGAAGATTTGGCAGCTTATTTGGAGCAGCTGTGATTTTTCCCCAGAAACGCAGAACATCCGCCCAGAGCATTGCTCTGAGCGGATGTTTTTTGTCTTTTTACAGCCCGGCTGCCGTCCGAACCATCCCGGCCACCTCTTCAACGGTGCAGTTTTCCACATACACCTTCAAATCGGCTACGCTTTCATAGATGGGAGTGCGATAATCGAAGAGATCCTTCAGGGTCTGTCCTTCCTTCAGCACGATGCCCCGGGATTCCGGATTTTTGATGTGGCTCTCGATCTCCCAATAGGGATGCTCCAGATACACCAGCCGTCCCAGCTGGCGGAGCTTTGCCAAACCTCTGGGGTTGAGCACCGCACTGCCGCCGGTAGCAATGACGGTTCGGGTGCAGTCAAGGCTCTCCACCGCATCGGCTTCCTGTTCCGAGAAGCCCTCGTTGCCCAGCAGATCAATCATCTCCTGCAGCCGCTTTCCGCTGCGGTTCTGAATCACCAAATCCACATCCACGAAGTCCCAGCCCAGAATTTTCGCCAGCACCACGCCTACGGTGCTTTTTCCGCAGCCCGGCATACCGATCAGCACCAGATTTTCCCCGTGCACCGCTTCAAACCGATAGGTTTGCGTCACCTCAGGGTACTTTTCGTGGTCGACTTCACTGAGGAACATCTCCAGCGGTCTGGCATAAATCTCACCGGCGCCGTAAAGCTGCTGATAAATCACCAGCTGCTCTCCGGTTTCGCTGTGGGTAGCGGTAGTCAGGACCCGATAGAGTTTATTCTTAAAGTGGCGGTAGGTTCCGCCAATCTCCAATTCACGCATGGCTTGTCCCTCCTATTTCTTTGGAATATGTCTTATTATATCGAATTTCTACTTTCTTCGCAACGCTTCTTCGCCCCATTCTGACCCTTTCCTCTGTACAGAAACACTTTTCATCTCCAAGGCCAGATGCTATAATGAGGTAAATTTTCTTTGGGAGGGTTGGCTATGCTCACTTACTCGTTTGAAACGATTGGCTCTTGCAGTATGTACGAGCATCTGTACCGCTGTATTCAGGAGGACATCCGCTCCGGACGGCTGAAAGCCAACGAAAAACTGCCCAGCAAGCGCAGCTTTGCACGACATCTGGGCGTCAGCGTCATTACCGTGGAAAATGCTTACGCTCAGCTGCTGGCGGAAGGGTACATCTACTCCCTGCCCAAGCGTGGCTTTTTTGTGGAAGCGCTGCCTCCGGCCCCTTCGGTGCAGGCGCCTTGCGAGTCGGCCGCTCCGGCGGAACCGACACAACACTGGAACGCCGACTTTGTCACCAACCAGATTCCACCGGAAAACTTCCCCTTCTCCACATGGACCAAGCTGCTGCGCAATGTGCTCAGTCAGGAGGGCAAAAACCTGATGCAAGCCCCCTCGGCGCAAGGCTGCCGGGAGCTGCAATCCGCCATCGCGCACCACCTCTACGCCTTCCGGGGAATGCAGGTACAGCCGGAGCAGATCGTCATTGGCGCAGGAACCGAATACCTCTGCGGCCTTTTGGTACAGTTACTGGGACGGGATGCGGTGTATGCCGTGGAAGAGCCTTGCTACCAGAAGCCGGCAAAAATCTATGAAACCTGCGGTGCCGCCTGCGTCTCGATCCCCATGGACAAGGACGGAGTGCGTCTGGATGCGCTGGAAGCTTCCGGTGCTGACATTCTCCACCTTTCCCCCTCCCACCACTTCCCCACCGGCATCGTCATGCCGGTGAGCCGTCGGTTGCAGCTGCTCCACTGGTGCGCACAGAAGCAGGGGCGGTACATTCTGGAGGACGACTACGACTGCGAGTTCCGCACCAACGGCAAGCCTATCCCCACCCTGCAAAGCATCGACACCACCGGGCGGGTCATTTACATCAACACCTTCTCCAAAACCCTTGCCTCCACCATGCGTATCAGCTACATGGTGCTGCCCATGCCGCTGGTGGACGCCTTCCGGGACAAGCTGGGCTTTTACGCCTGCACCGTCTCCACCTTTGAGCAGCTGGCGCTGGCGGAGTTCATTCAGGGCGGTTATTTTGAAAAGCACCTCAACCGGATGCGCAATCACTACCGCACCCAAAAAAGTGCCATTCTGACGCAGCTGTCTGAGAGTGCCATCGCTCCCAAGATTTCCGTACTCATGGAAAAGGAGGGTCTGCACTTCCTGCTGAAGGTACACGCCCCGGTTTCCGACGAAGCTTTGCTCCGCTGCGCCGCAGACCGTGAGGTGCGGATTTCCTGCGTCTCCCAGTACTACCGAGGCACCCCCTCCTGTCCTCGGACCATCGTGGTCAACTACGCCGGACTCAGCACAGAGCATAGAGAAGAAGCCATTGCCCTGCTGATTGACAGCATTGCCGCCGCCATAGCACAAGCATAAAAAACAAGCCAAAAACTATGGAATAAGCCAGATAAGGAAGTAATTCAGACAGCACGAACTGCTTTTTAATCCGGCAATACCGACCCGATTTGCGCATAACCACAGGTATGCTATACTTTCGATAAAGTATAGAGTTAGACTGATCAGAATGATTCTAACAGTCAGAGTTATTAACGATCGAAAAGAGGTATACATATATGCTTTTAAAGT
>JAHHSJ010000053.1 GCA_020025295.1 Oscillospiraceae bacterium
CGCACATGCTCCCAAAGCAGGCGCGCTACCAACTGCGCTACACCCGGATATTTAGCTTGTTTTCGTGGCTCTGAATAGAACTACCATGGTATTATACATGAATGAGATGCGATTTTCAAGTCAAACTTGCGATTGTGGATAGAGTATGGTATCATAAGGTACAAAATTGTGACAGGGAGGAAACCCTGATGAGAATGCGTAAAAAGAAAAATCTGGAACCCCGCATGGAGGCCTGTGCCCGGTGGCAGGAGAAGCAGCCCACGGAATGGAAGGGCCGCTGGAAGGAAAAACTGCCGGGAGCGAAAGAGGTGCGACTGGAGATCGGCTGCGGCAAGGGCCGTTTCACGGTGGAGACTGCCCGTCGGGAGCCGGAAGTGCTGTTCCTTGCGGTGGAGCGCATCCCGGACGCCTTGGTGACCGCCATGGAGCGGGCGAAGGACCTCGAGCTGCACAATGTGGTGTTCATCTGTGACGATGCCGCGCTGCTCAGCGATTGGTTTGCACCGGGAGAGATTGACCGGATGTACATTAACTTCTGCGATCCTTGGCCCAGCAAGAAGCACGCCAAGCGCAGACTGACCCACGAGGGCTTCCTGAAGTCCTACCGGGATATTTTGGCGGACGGGGGAGAGATCCACTTCAAGACGGACAACAAGCCCCTCTTTGAGTTCTCTCTGACTCAGTTCCCCAGAGCCGGCTACCAGCTGAGTGAGGTGACCTACGACCTTCACGCAGATGATCCGGATGTGGTGATGACCGACTTTGAGGCGGTGTTCCACGAGCAGGGCGTCAAAATTAACCGCTGCGTGGGCACGCTGACCGCACTTCCGGAGAAAGTGGGGGAGGAGCCCAAGCTGAGCCTTCTGGACTACTGGAACGAAGGGGACCCGATTCCCAGAGGTCTGGACAAGTTTGTCCGGGAGCGAGAAATCATGCAGGCGGCAGAAGAGCGCAAGCGTCAGCAGAAAACCAAATAAATGCGACAAAAAACCGCTGATTCATTGAATCAGCGGTTTTGTTCCTTCTTATGTTAGAAGAATTAGGCCAGCTTGCTCTTAGCCAGCTCGGTCAGCTGGGTGAAAGCAGCCTTGTCGTTGACGGCCAGCTCAGCCAGCATCTTGCGGTCGATCTGAACCTCAGCCAGCTTCAGACCATGCATGAAGGTGGAGTAGTTCATGCCGTTCATCTTGCAAGCGGCGCTGATACGGGTGATCCACAGCTGACGGAAGTCACGCTTCTTCATGCGGCGGCCAGCGTAAGCATAGGCACCGGACTTCATGACAGCCTGCTTGGCCATCTTGAAGTGCTTGGACTTGTTGCCCCAGTAGCCCTTGGCCAGCTTCAGAACTTTATTTCTTCTCTTGCGCGTCATCATTGCGCGTTTAACTCTTGCCATTTCAAATGCCTCCTATCGTAAGGGTGAAGTATCTTATTTGTAAGGGATCATCTTGCGGATGGTGGCCTCGTTGGTCACATCAGCATAGGCACCCATTCGGAGGCCTCTCTTGCGCTTGGTGGTCTTCTTGGTCAGGATATGGCTGGTGTAAGCGTGAGCGCGCTTCACATGACCGTTCTTGGTGACCTTAAATCTTTTCTTAGCACCGCTATGGGTCTTAGTTTTCAGCTTGGGCATAGTAGGTTCTCCTTTCGTCCGGTTCTGGGAACCGGTCTGACTTACGGATTTTTTTCGGCAGCTTTTGCTGCGGCTTCAGCAGCTTCCCGCTCTTTGGCGGCCTTCTGCAGTTCCTTGGCGGTCTTGGGGGCCAGGAACATAGACATATGGCGGCCCTCCAGCTTGGGGGTCTTATCCATGTTGGCGATATCAGCGCACTGCTCGGCAAAATCCTTCAGCAGGTCGAGACCGATCTCAGTATGAGCCATCTCACGACCGCGGAAGCGGACAGTGACCTTCACACGGTTGCCGCTGCTCAGGAACTTCTGAGCGGAGCGGAGCTTGGTATTGAAGTCGCCCACGTCAATGCCGGGGGACATACGAACCTCTTTGATTTCCACCACATGCTGGTTCTTTTTGGCTTCCTTCTCGCGCTTGGCCTGCTCAAAACGGAACTTGCCGTAATCCATGATCTTGCACACGGGAGGCACGGCCTTGGGAGAAATTTTGACCAGATCCAGACCGGCTTCTGCAGCCAGCTGGTTGGCCTGATCAGCGGACATGATGCCCAGCTGTTCGCCTTCGGCACCAATCAGGCGGATCTCTTTATCGCGGATTTCCTCATTGATCTGATGATCTTGCGTCTTCGTGCTAATACCGATACACCTCCATAAAAGATAAACAAAAAGCGGATACCGAAACGGCATCCGCACAACACGAATCCTCCACGCCGAAATCAATGTGGAAGAGGGAACTCGTCATTGTTAACCCTTTTGCTCTCATTTGGCTGAGGGTGAGGATGGGATACCATTCCTGCTTTCTTTTGCCTTGCTATTATAGCAGAGGGGAAAGCGCTTGTCAAGGGTAAAAATACTTTTTTGACAGAAAAAACGGGGACACCGGGGGGGTGTCCCCGTAAAAAACTTGCGATTACAGTTCCAGAGAGAGGACCTCGGGCAGATCCTTGAAGTAGATGTCATTGGAGCTGGTTCCGTTTGCAAAGATGACGGAGCACATGGTCTTGCGGCCCAGAGGGAAGGGAACGAAGTGCCAGACCTTGGCGTGGATGGAAACGCCGCAGCCCTGAGGAACCAGGAAGGCGGCTACATTGTCCTCGGACAGCTCGCCGGCCTTGGCCACGGTGACAATGACAGGACCGTCCATGGGGATCAGGTTCTCGTCGGTGTGGTCATGTGCCTCGAAGTTCTGCACCGTGAAGGGACGGGGGAAAATCGGCATCAGGTTGATGGAGGTGGGAGCATCCACCACGGTAACCTGAGGATACCAGAAGTGGGATGCGGGATTGCCGCCGGCGGGCTCGATGCCGTCGATGGTCAGAACTTTGCCGTAGGGGGCGAAGGCCTCCTGAGTCAGGGGTTGAACTTTGATGGATTTCATCGTCTTTTCTTCCTTTCTCGTACCTGCCGGGCAGGCACTTAAATTCATGCCTGAGTCCATTGTAGAAGGTTCTGGGGTGTCCGTCAAGGTGAAAAAATCGGGACCACCGTGCTGTGGTCCCGATTTGGTAAAAGATGAAATTAGAGAGACTTCACCACATCCATGGTGTCCATGGCGATCATCAGTTCCTCGTTGGTGGGGATGACCATAGCCAGCACCTTGGAGTCGTCGGTGGAGATGATGCACTCCTTGCCGCGGACATTGTTCTTCTCGGGGTCAACCTTGACGCCCAGGAATTCCAGACCCTTCAGGCAGTTTGCACGGGTGGAGGGGCCGTTCTCGCCGACACCGGCAGTAAAGACGATGACATCCACGCCGCCCATAGCAGCAGCATAGGAGCCGATCAGCTTGCGCACATCGTACTCAAAGACTTCCAGAGCCAGAGCGCAGCGCTCGTTGCCGGCCTTGGCGCCGGCTTCCAGATCACGGAAGTCGGAGGAGACACCGGACAGACCCAGCATGCCGGACTTCTTGTTCAGCATGTTGACGGCTTCCTCGATGCCCATGTTGTACTTCTTCATGATGAACTCCAGAACGCCGCAGTCCATATCGCCGGAGCGAGTGCCCATGGGCAGACCAGCCAGAGGAGTCAGGCCCATGGAGGTGTCGACGCTCTTGCCGCAGTCGACAGCAGCCAGAGAGGAGCCGTTGCCCAGATGGCAGGACACGATCTTCAGGTCGTTGCGGCCCAGGATCTCAGCGCAGCGCTTGGTGACATAGCGGTGAGAGGTGCCGTGAGCGCCGTAACGGCGGAGGCTGTCGTTCTGATAGTACTCATAGGGGATAGCATACATATAAGCCTTGGGGGGCATGGTCTGATGGAAGGCAGTATCGAAGATGCCGACCTGAGGAACCTTGTCACCCAGCACAGCGGCGCAGGCCTTGATGCCGATGATGTTGGCGGGGTTGTGGAGGGGGGCCAGAGGGATGCACTCCTCGACGGTGCTCAGCACCTCGTCCGTCAGCAGGACGGGAGCAGAGAACTTCTCGCCGCCATGGAGGACACGGTGACCGACAGCGTCGATCTCATCCATGGAAGCAATGACGCCGTTGACGGGGTCGATCAGGGCATTCAGAGTAGCCTGAATGGCCTCGGAATGAGTGGGCATAGGAATGTCAATTGCCTTGACGCCCTCTTTGCCTTCAACCATGGGCTTGTAAGTGAACTTGCCGTCCAGGCCGATGCGCTCGCACAGACCCTTTGCCAGCAGGTCGCCGGTCTCGGGGTTGAGCAGCTGATACTTCAGAGAGGAACTGCCTGCATTGATAACCAGTACATTCATTGGAATCCAAATCTCCTTTTATATATTCTGATTTTGCTTGCGCAAAACCGTTTGGACAGGTAAAATGAAACGAACAAGACGATCCAATCTATTCTACCATATTTTTCAGAAATAACAATTGTTTTTCTTAGGTTTTTCTTATTTTTTCCTACGGAGGTGGGCAAATGAAGGTTCTTGGCGTGGTTGCAGAGTACGATCCCTTCCATTTGGGGCATCAGCGGATGCTGGCAGAGGCCAAACAGGCGGCAGGAGACGGCTCTGCCGTGGTGGTAGCTATGTCGGGCAGCTTTACCCAGCGGGGCGGAGCGGCGATCTGTCCTCCGGCGGCTCGGGCGGAGATGGCACTTCGGGGCGGAGCGGATTTGGTGCTGGAAATCCCGGTGCAGTTCGCCACCGCTGCGGCGGAGACCTTTGCTCGGGGCGGAGTCGGTGTGTTGGCAGCCACAGGCGTGGTGGACACCCTCTGCTTCGGAAGTGAGAGCGGCGATCTTGCCCGGCTGCAGCGGATGGCGGAGGTCATCGACACTCCGGACTTCCGTGCGGCGCTGCGCCATGCCCTTTCCGAGGGATTGCCCTTTGCTTCCGCCCGTCAGCGGGCGCTGGAACAGGTGCTGAAAGACGAAATGGAGTTGACTCCGGGCGCCAATGACCTGCTGGGGACGGAATACCTCCGCTGTCTGCCGGAGGGGATGGAGGCGCTGCCCATTCCCCGACGGGACGACGGACATGGGGGCGCCCAGTCTGCCACCCGGGTGCGTCAGCTGCTCCGGCAGGGCGACTGGGAGGAAGCGGCCCAGCTGCTGCCCGAAACCACGGTGGAAATTCTCCGCCAGCAGCAGGCCAAGGGCTGCTGTCCCGGTGACCTCACTTGGGCGGAGCGGGCCATCTTCTACCGCCTGCGGCAGATGTCAGCAGAGGAAATTGCCGCCATTCCCGATTGCAAAGAGGGGCTGGAAAACCGCATTTTGCAGGCGGCCGCTCAGTGCAGCAGCCTGACGGAGTTTTATGATGCCGTCAAGAGCAAACGCTATGCTCATGCCCGCATCCGGCGCATTGTCCTGCGGGCGTTTCTGGGCATCTTCTCACTGCCGGAGACGCCGGCGTATCTCGGTGTACTGGGCGCCAATGAAACCGGGCTGGAACTGCTGCGGCGGATGAAAAAGACCGCCGCTCTGCCGGTGGTGACGAAGCCTGCCCACGGGAAAAAGCTGACGGAGGAAGCCTTGGAGCAGTACCTCTGCTCCCGAGCGGCCGATGACCTGTGGGGACTTTGTGTGGAGCAGATCCGCCCGGCAGGGGAGTGCTGGCAGAATACCCCGGTGCTGCTGCGCCGGTGACAAGAAAATAACCCGGACGCCGCCTTTGTAAAGCGGCGTCCGGGTTTTGCTTTTGTGTTACTGATTATAATATGCGTTTGTTGCGTCGATGGCGGATTGGACTCGCTCTTCCATGCCCTCTTCATAGATGTCATCCCAGCCAAAGTTCAGAATGTGCAGCTGCTCCGTGGGCTGATCGAATTCATCCGTCTCCTCGGACAAAATCCAAAGCTCTGCGGACTTGAAGGGCAGGTTTGCTTTCTCCATGATCTCTTTCAGCCGGAGGAGAGATTCCGCCGCGGTGTGCAGGGACACATCACGGGAGGTCACCGTCAAATTGACCGTGCCGTATTCGCCGGACAGGCTGGAAATATCATATTCCTTGTCCAGCTCCAGCTCCTTTGTGTTCCACTTGGAGGGATAGGTGCCCGGTTCACCCCGTTCTTCCGAGCCTCCGGCGATGGCCTCGTCAAAGCTGCTGCTGAACTGGGCGGCATAAGGGAAGTTGCTCTGGTCAAAGACCTCTCTGGAGCGTTTCCTGTACTCCTGGCTCAGTCGCAGAGCGGTGCCGGTGCGGTTCACCACGGACTCCACATAGGTGTCGTATTTCAGCGCTCCGTTGCGGTAAAAGTCAAGCTGGAAACAATCATCGGTGCTGTCCGGAGCGGTGACTTCAAATTGAAATCCGCCCAATTTGAGACTGTAAGAGGGGCTGGACAGCTCATAGTCAGTGTTGGGGTACTGTTCCTCCATGTAGGCTCTGGCGGCGTGCTGCACTCTAAAATAGCTCACAGGATAACCTGTGAAAAGGTCCACCAGATAGACGAGAATGCCGATCAGAACCAGTGCGGCCAGAAACGCTGCGACTTTCAGTGCTTTCTTCATTTTAGGTGCTCCTTTCGAAAGGCGAAATGCAATAGGCCTGCGATCAATGCGCCCGTGTCGGTGAGAAGAGAATTGACCGCCAGCCAGAAGACTATGCCCAGCCCGTTAAACTGCGCACCCTGCAAAAGGGTGACGCCGTGGGCGATGAGGAAGAGGACGCCTAGCAGAACCGGCATTTTCCACAGGGCCTGCCAGCGGAAGACCACATAGCTGCAAGCCCCCAGCAGAGGGAGAAACAGCATCATATAGAAGTTGCCTTCCGTGACCAGCAGGCTGATGCCGAAGAAGATGCCCAGCAATACCAGAAAGGCGAAAAAGCTGCGGAGCTTTGTTTTCACCTTGGCGTTGATTTTGGAGTCGGCGGGTTCCATCGGAGGGTGCTCATCGTACAGAGCCTTGCAGTGGGGACAGGATGCAATGTGCTGCTGTACCAACAGAGCGCTGTCTTCACTGGCGATGCCGTCCTGTACCAGCGGCATTAGATCCATGCAGACATCACAGGAAATGTTATTCATCCATAAATCCCTCCTTTTTCAAAATTTGCTTGATCTTGGCCTTTGTCCTGAATTCTATGACCCGTGCGGAATTTTCAGAAATCTGCAGTTCCGTGGCTATTTCATAACAGGAAAACCCGTTGACGTGCATGGCCATGACCTTTTGCGCTTGGGGCGATAGGGTTTGAAGGATCTCCTGAATTCGCTCGATCATGGCCCGATCGGATGCGTTCTGCTCCATGGAAGCTGTGTTCGACAAGTTGTCCGGACTGAGGATGCCGTCTGAAACCAATTGGGGCTGACGCTTCTTCCCTCGTAAATAGTGGAACCAGCGGTGACGGGCGATGGAGAACAGCCATGTTTTCATGCTGGAATCCTTTTTGAATGTATGCAGGGATTTGACGGCCTCTAAGAAAACGTCGGCGGTTAAGTCCTCAGAGAGGCCAGCGTCAAGAGTCAGTCCGTAGAAATAGCGATAGATGTCTTTGCTGTAATCTGAGTATACATCCTGAAGTAGTTCTCCCATCCTCTGGCCCCCTTTCATCCTATTAGTGCCTTCCTTCCGCAAAATATTACAGGAAAAGGTGGCTTTTATTATTATATCATAATAGAGCGCCCGGTGAGTTGCATCTTGTTTCGTGAATTGAGCCTCCGGTCAAGCCGGGGACTTGTACACGACTGGAAATCGGTTTATACTGGTAGCGTCGGAAACAAAAGACTGTAATTTGGCCAAACTTGACAGAAACAGGGCGAAAGCCCGGGAAAGAAGGCAGAAATCCGATGAAAGAATTTACTTATTACACTCCCACAAAGGTAGTATTCGGCGTGGGCACGGAGGCTCAGGTGGGCGCGCTGGTTCGGGAGCAGAACTGCAAAAAGGTGCTGATCCACTACGGCGGCGGCAGCGTGAAGCGCACCGGACTGCTGGATCGCATCAAGGCGTCTCTGGACGAGGCCGGCGTTGCCTATGTGGAGCTGGGCGGTGTGGTGCCAAACCCCCATCTGGATAAAGCACGGGAAGGAATTGCCCTGTGCAAACAGGAGGGTGTGGACTTCCTGCTGGCTGTGGGCGGCGGCAGTGTGATCGACTCCGCCAAGTGCATCGGCTACGGTGTGGCCAATGAGGGGGATGTCTGGGACTTTTATGAGGGAAAACGAACCCCCAAAGCCTGCCTGCCGCTGGGAGCGGTGCTGACCATCTCCGCTGCCGGCAGTGAGATGAGCAATTCTTCCGTGATTACCAATACCGACGGCGGCTGGAAGCGGGATTGCAGCTGTGACCTGAGCCGCCCGGTGTTTGCGGTGATGAATCCGGAGCTGACCATGACCCTGCCGGCCTATCAGACCGCCAGCGGCTGCGTGGATATTATGATGCACACCATGGAGCGCTACTTTAACTCCGTGCCGGAGAATATGGACCTCACCGACGGCATTTCCGAGGCCCTGATGCGGACGGTGATGGACAATGCCCGTATTCTGGCGAAGGAACCCAACAACTTGAAGGCTCGCAGTGAGATCATGTGGGCAGGAAGCCTTGCCCATAACGATCTGACCGGCTGCGGCGGCGAGGGTGACTGGTGTACCCACCGTCTGGAGCATGAAATGGGCGGTATGTTCGATGTGACCCATGGCGCCGGTCTGGCTGCCATCTGGGCCAGCTGGGCACGCCGTGTCTGGACCTATGCACCCAAGCGTTTTGTCCAATTCGCCACCCGAGTGATGGGTGTGGAGCCGGGTGCAACCGATGCCGAAACGGTGGAGAAGGGCATTCAGGCGCTGGAGCAGTTCTATCGTGACCTCCATATGCCTACCTCTATGGCGGAATTGGGCATTTCCCCTACTCCGGAACAGATTCACCGGATGGCGGAGAAGTGCCTCCCCGGCGGCAGTGTCAAAAGCCTGACGCTGGAGGACCGCATTGCCATCTATACGGCGGCACTTGGGAAATAAAAACAGTAAAAACGCTCAGATCGGTTCGATCTGAGCATTTTTTCATCACTGAATGTGAATGTGATTGTTGATGTGGTCGATGCAGTAGCAGTAGTAGCCGTTGCACTTGGAGCAGTAACGGAATTCCAAATCCGGGTACTCCGTATCGGTGCGGCCACAGACGGCACACTTGTGGACATAGCCCTTGGTGTCCCGCTTTTGCTGGGTGGCACGCTTGAAGTCCATGGTCTGGCGGCTACGGCTTCTTCTGCTGCGGCGCACATAGTACATGAGGTCGTCCCAGAAGAAGAGCAGGTAGTTCAGCATGCTGACCACCAGCAGGATGGCAGCGCCCCAATGGAAGGAGGCCAGATTGCCAATCAGGCTGATGAGGAGCAGACCGCCGTCGATCCAGCCCAGCCACTTGGCTTTCACCGGCAGGATGAACCAGACCAGGAAGGTCAGGTTGGGATACAGGGTGGCGAAGGCAAGGAACAGGGACAGGTTCACATAGTACATGCTGGCGTAGCCGGTAAACAGACCGCAGATGATGCTGAATACCACGCCGGTCAGGTAGTAGATGGTGAATTTTCCGCTGCCCCATTCTCGCTCTAGGTTGCTGCCGATGAACCAGTAGAAGTACATGGACAGGACAAAGAAGAAGAAGCTGCCCCTCGAGGGGACGATCACGAAGGTGAGCAGACGCCAGATCTGTCCATGCAGAATATAATCACGGTTGAAGTAGAGCATGGGGGAGAGAGTGCCGTGGCTCACCATATCCATCACATAGACGATGGAGGTGGCAATGACGATCATCGCCATCAGGTTGTTCACACCGAACCGGGGATGCTTATAGCAGAACCGGTCGATGCGGTCGCTAAAGGATTTCACTGGGAGAATACCTCCTCTATTTCACTTGATATGAAACTAATTTTAACCGTTTCCGGGGATAAAGTCTAAAACAGATTGTAAACAATTCAAAACAGGTGAAGAAAACCCCCTGCCGGAAGGCAGGGGGTGAGAATTTATCTGGCGTATTCGAACTGAATCTCGTACATGCTGACGACATCGCCGTCCTGAATGCCCATGGCCTCCATGCGGTCGAACAGGCCGGAGTTACGCAGCTGAAGATCGAACCAGTTGCGGGACTCCACATCCTTGAAGTTGGTGCTGATGAGCAGACGCTGAATCCAGTCGCCCTCCACATACCAGACGCCGTCCTCCACCTCGATGGTGACATCGCCGGAGGTGTCGATTTTCGGGGGCTTGGGGACATACTCCGGCTCGAACACCTTGACGGGAGGCAGAGCGGCCAGCTCTGCGGCGATGGCGTTCACCAGCTCCTTGACGCCCAAGTGAGCGGCGGCGGAGATTTCGAAGCAGGGATAGCCCAGCTCCTCCACATGCGCCTTGAAGTCGGCCAGCAGCTGAGGATTGTAGAGAATGTCGGTCTTGTTGGCTGCCACGATCATCTTGCGGGAAGCCAGCTCGGGGGAGTAGTTCTTCAGCTCCTCGTTGATGGCGTCAAAGTCCGCAATGGGGTCACGGCCCTCGCTGCCGGACACATCCACCAGATGGACCAGCAGACGGCAGCGGTCAATGTGGCGCAGGAAGTCATAGCCCAGACCGGCGCCCTCGCTGGCGCCCTCAATGATGCCGGGGATGTCAGCCATGACAAAGCTGACGCCCTCATCCACATACACCACGCCCAGGTTGGGGAAGAGGGTGGTGAAGTGGTAGTTTGCGATCTTGGGCTGAGCCTTCGACACGACGCTCAGCAGGGTGGATTTGCCCACATTGGGGAAGCCCACCAGACCCACATCAGCCAGCAGCTTCAGTTCCAGCTTGACATCCATGGTCTGACCGCTGGTGCCGGCCTTGGCAAAGCGGGGAACCTGACGGGTGGGAGTGGCAAAGTGCTGGTTGCCCCAGCCGCCACGACCGCCCCGAGCCAGAACAAAAGGCTTGGAATCGGACATATCGTGAATGACTTCACCGGACTCCGCATCCCGGACGATGGTGCCCCGAGGAACGCGGATCACCAGATCCTGACCGTCCTTGCCGCTTTTTTTGCAGCTGGAGCCGTCCACACCGTTGGGTGCGGTATATTTGCGTTTGTAGCGGAAGTCCATCAGCGTGGACATATTGTCGTCCACAACCAGGACCACATTTCCGCCCCGACCGCCGTCGCCGCCGTCGGGTCCGCCGGCGGCCACATACTTTTCACGATGGAACGCAACGGCGCCGTTGCCGCCGTTGCCGGCGCGCACGGTGATTCGAGCAGTATCGACAAAGGGAGCTGCCATAAAATCTACCTCCTGCTTGCAAAAAAGAATTTCGAAAAAAACGCCCCGAACAGGTCGTTCGGGGCGTTGCAGTAATCCAACAATTACTGAGCGATCTCCACGATGGAGACCTGCTTGCGGTCCTTGCCCAGCCGCTCAAACTTGACGCGGCCGTCCTTCATAGCGAAGAGGGTATCGTCTTTGCCGATGCCCACATTGGTACCGGGATGGATCTTGGTGCCGCGCTGGCGGACCAGGATATTGCCGGCGAGGACGAACTGACCGTCACCGCGCTTCACGCCCAGACGCTGGGAGTTAGAGTCACGGCCATTCTTGGTGGAACCGACGCCCTTTTTATGAGCGAAGAACTGAATGGAAATCATCATAGGTCTTTACACCTCCATAACGGTAATATAATCGGGGTACTCGTCGTGCAGTTCGGAGAGATACACCATCAGAGACGCCATCAGCGTCTGGCAGGTGTGCTCATCCTCCTCAGAGAGACCTCCGGGGAGATGGAGGGAGATACGGGCGTGCTCGGGATCGATTTTCACGCTGGCGGCCAAACCGAGAACGGTGTTGACGGCGCAGACGGTGAGGCCGATCACGCTGGAAATGCTGGCGCAGACAATATCTTCGCCTTCCTCAGCATATCCGCTGTGCCCCTCGCTGGTCAAGCTGACAATGCGGCTGCCCTCCAAAGAAAATGCTACTGTGGTCATTGATTAGCCAGCAACGATCTTGTTGATGGTGACCTTGGTGTAGGGCTGACGATGGCCCTGCTTCTTCTTGTAGCCGGTCTTGGGCTTGTACTTGAAGACGACGATCTTCTTGCCCTTACCGTTCTTTTCGACGGTAGCCTCCACCTTGGCGCCCTCCACAACGGGAGTGCCGAAAGTAGCCTTCTCATCGTCGATGACGGCCAGAACCTGATCGAAGGTCACGGCGTCGCCGGCCTCCACATTCAGCTTCTCGATGAAGAGGGTATCACCCTCAGCGACCTTGTACTGCTTACCACCGGTCATAATGATTGCGGTCATGCTTTTTGCACCTCTTTCCTTAAATACGGGCTCGCTGTTGCAGGCGGGCAGACAGACTGACCCCTTGTTACCTGTTCAAAGCGGCTTCAATATATTACCAAGAAAACCTGAGTTTGTCAATCAGTTTGGGCGAAAAATCGAAAAAAATGTTTCTATTTTGTTTGAGAGCAGTTCGTGGAAAAACGACAAAAGTAGAAATTGACAATATCTGGGAAATAGCATACACTGAATCTGCAGCTCATCAAGGAATGTTTCTGAGGGCCGTTTGGCTCCCGGGCCTAAGTTTGTATGGCCCACTCCATTCTCCCTATGGGCGCTACTGATGCTGCCGCGCCCCTTGTGCGCCCCGTATGGGGCGCATTTTTTTATCAGTTTATGCAGATGCGGAACTTGTATACAGGGATTGTGGAAAAGAAAACGCCACACAGCGTAAGCTGCGTGGCGTTCAGAACCAAATTAGTTCCGGCGGCCGCCGTTGTTGCGGCGGCGGGAAGACTTTTCGGTGTAGCGTCCGGAAAGCTTGCTGTCGGAGTCAGACATGAACTGCTTGAGCATATCATCAAAGGTCTTGGGCTCCTTGGAAGCAGCCGGACGGGGAGAACGGGGAGGCTGAGAGGGCCGGTCGCCCTGAGGTGCGCCGTAAGGAGCACGGGGAGGACGGGGACCGCGATCACCTCGATCACCCTGGCTGTGGAAACCGCCGCGATCGCTCTGAGGGCGGGGGCCACGGTTGTTATTG
>JAHHSJ010000054.1 GCA_020025295.1 Oscillospiraceae bacterium
ACCCCCGACCTGCTGATTACAAATCAGCTGCTCTACCAGCTGAGCTACACCAGCGTTTGCTGATCTCGCGTCTCAACAATGGATATAATACCAGAACAATGCGTCTTTGTCAACAACATTTTTCAATTTTTTATTTGTTTTTGGAGGAGCAAGAAAATGGCAAAAACTGCATACCGAAGAGACCGTGCATTTGTGGAAGATATGGCCGTCTGCACAGTGCACATGAACAACGGAGACGAGGTCGGTCTATCCCACAAACGCCGTGCAATGGTACGGGCGCTGAACCGCACCGCAACCCCCAGACAGCGCCAGTGTCTCTATCTTTATTACGGCCGAGGCATGAATCAGGCCGACATTGGCAAGACTCTGGGCATTGATATCTCCACCGTCAGCCGCACCATTCAGCGTGGTGAAGATCATGTCACCTCTGCTCTGGAGTTAACAAAAGAATGAGCCGTTCCGGCATAGGCCGCAAACAAAACCGCCGAGGGAAAATCCCCTCGGCGGTTTTGCTCTTCCAGTATGACAATTTGGATGATTCTGCGGTGCGCTCTCAGAACAGCCGACCGCCTAAGGCATCCTTTTAGTTGACATAATGAAGCCATTCTTGCTTCGCTCACTTGGTTTCGTCGGTCACGATATGCTCCACTCCATCATGGGGACGGGTGAGGTAATCCTTCAGGAAGCTGGGAAACGCCTTGTATCGGTCCAGATCCTGAATTGGAATCCAATGCATCTCTTCCCTCACTCCCTGAGTATAACTGTTGCTATGGAGCTTCTGAGAGCCTCTCGGCTTCATGAGGTAATAAAGACTGATCTCATGACATTCCAGTTCTTCCCCTGTTTTCGTTCGTTCCCGGAAGAAGTTCTCATGGATCACCGCCAAACGCTCCACTTCATAGGCAACGCCGGTTTCTTCCAGAACTTCCCGTTTGACCGCATCCTCAGAGGTTTCTCCCACATGGATGCCGCCGCCCACGGAGTACAGATAATCCGCATTTGCATTTCCAGCAAGCAGCACACAGCCGTTCTCCACAAGAATGGCAGCCGCCCGGCAGCGGAACCACTGATTTCCTTTGGTAAATCCACAATCCATCATTTCGCTTCGTCTCCTTCCCCTCTTTCGGTTCTTCCACAGAGCAGAAAATCGACAGCATCAAAACTCAGACACTGTCGATTTCTGTTTCATCCATATCCTGCTTGGATATGGTTTTTTCTTTTCGATTCAGTGAACCACTCCGGCATTATGGAACGGGAACACAATCACCATCACACCACCGATGACATACCGCTCATCCACCATGCCCAGCTCCGCCACACGGCTGTCGCTGGAGTGGTTCCGATTATCGCCGCAGACAAAGATACAGCCCTCCGGCACCACAAAGGTCTGATTGATCAGCTGAGGGTCCAGATCGTAGCGGATATCCATATAATCGTCGCCATAGGTGCGGTCATGCTCAAAGTTCAGGTAAGACTCATCCAGAACTTCACCATCCACCGTTACGGTGTTGGCACCATAATCAATATAGACCTCCTGACCGCCGGTAGCGATGACCCGCTTCACGATAGCACGGTTCTGGAAGGCATTGTCCTTCCGCAGCACCACCACATCCCCCTGTTCCGGGGTATAGGCGATTCGCTGTACCAGCATCAGGTCTCCGTTTTCCAAGGTGGGATACATGGAGGAACCATCCACACGGACCACGCCCACCACGAAGGTGAACAGGCCCACGACGATCACCAGCACCACCACCAGAAGCTGCAGCCAGTCATAGAGATCCCGGCGCCAGCCTTCTTCCTCTCCTTGGGAATTCCGGAGTCGCTTGGGATTCTTTTCTTCCTCCATCAGACACCCTCCTTCCCCATGGCAAGGTGCGTGCGATAGAGTTCTTTCTCTCTGGAATGGCAAGTAAACAGCAGCACCTGACGGCGTCTGCTGATTTCCTCCAGCAGCCCCAGAGCAGACACGGTGCGAGCATCATCAAAATTCACCAGTGCATCGTCCAGCACCAGAGGACAGGTATGATCCTGAGGCAGAGCCAGATCGCACACAGCCAGCCGGACCGCCAGCCACAGCTGATCGGCCGTGCCCTGACTCAACTCCAGCACATCGTGGGACACCACGCTGTCCGGAAGCTCGGCTCCGGCATCCATTTCCCGGTTGATGCGAACCTTGGCGTATTTGCCTTCGGTCAGGCGATTGAAATAGGCGCCGGCACGGCGGTTGAGGGTGGGAGAGAACCGATTCTGCATCTCCGTATCCGCCTCGTCGAGGGCTTCCAGCGCAATGGTGAGGGCTTCGTAGTCCCGACGGTACTCCACCAGACTCCGCTCCACCTGCTCCAGCTTTTCCTGCACTTCTTCCTGATCGCCGATGGCTTTCCGCTGGCCCATGGCCATATCCAGCTGGGACTGATAGTTCATAATCCGGCGGTTGGCCTCTTCGAGGCCTTCCTTCGCCTTATCCAGCGGAATGGCAGGCTCTTCCAGAACGGAGCCGGCTCCGCAGCCGGAACCGTGGACAGAAACCGCCTCAAAGAGCTTTTCCGCATTCTGAACCCGCTCTCCGGCAGTCGCCACAGCGTCCATCAAGGTAAGAGAACGAGTGATGGCAGCAGAGAAGCCAAACACATCCTTCACCTCCGGCGCAAAGGCGTGGACCAGTTGATGGAGGTGGTTCCATGTGTTTTCCCGCTCCTGCTTCTGCTCGGTTTCCTGATTCTGAAGCCGCTGCAGCTCTTCCTTCGCCCGGTTCAGGGTATCCAGACGGGCACAATATGCCTCGGTAATCTCACCGATCTGCTCTTTCTTTTCCACATGGAACTTAGCCAGCAGAGCTTCCGCCTCCTGCTGACTGCGCTTCCCGGTGCGCTGGCAAAAGATGCCACGGAGAATACCGATGAGGAAAATCAATGCGCAGCACAGCGCAATGACCGGAAGCTGTGCCTGATTGGACAACTTGAAATAGCTGACGCCAAAGGCGCCGCCGGCCAGCACGGCGGACAAAAGCGGCACAAGCCATGCGTTTCTCCGCTCCGTGATCTTCTTCTGTTCCAGCGCTTCCAGCTGCTTTTTGGCTTCTTCCGCCTGACTGCGGGCCTGCGCTGCCGTACCGTCATAGACCGGATTGCGGGCAGCCTCTTCCGCCTGTGTCACCTCCTGCTCTGCCTCCGGCACATCCTTGGCCAGCTGCTTGAGCTTCTGATCCACGGTACGGAGATAAGCGACCTCGTCCCGACCGGCTTCCAGCGCTGCCTTTTCCGGCAGGTCTTCCCCCGATGGCATCTGGTTTTCCAGCTTTTGCAGCAGGTTTTTGGCCTCGTTCAGTTCTTTCTCCGCCTGCTGGTAGGCCTTGGCCTGCGCACTGTCTGCCCGGGCCTGATGGAGGGCAACCTGATACCGCAGCTGTGCAGCCAGAGTTTCCAGCTTGTCGATTTCCACACGGAACCGGCGGATGGAAGAGGTCAGGTCCCGTGCGGAGTCCTCCGCATGTTCCAGCTGGACCTTTTCCGCCTCCAGCGTGGGGATGGCGCCCCGGTTCTTGTACATACGCTTACGCTGCCAGTCGAACAGCTTTTCCCGAACCTGAGAGGCGGATACGCCCTCTTCTCCGGAGGAAACCACAGCGGAAAGCTGCCGCTCCAGCTGCGGGTCCTGAGTGACCGTGAGCTGTGCCTGATTCAGGAAGGCAGAGCGTTCAAACACACTGCGGCTGACACCAATCAGTGCCTCGCCCACATTATCCCGGGTCAGGCCCTTCACCTCGGCGCCCGTATCCGCATAGACAGCTTCAAAGCCCCCCATGGGAGTATTGCCTACCGTATAGCGGCGAATGAGGATGTCTCGTCCGCCCCACTCGCACAGCAGTTCGCCTTCCATGCTGCCGCCGTTCCAAGGCTGGTAGTGGGTCTTATCCGCCAGAAAGTCCTTTCTGGAACGCTCTCTGGTGTTCAATCCATACAGCATCACGCGGAGGAAGGCGCACCAAGTGGATTTGCCGCCTTCATTGGGCAGCGTGATGATATTGATTCCGTCCTCCAGCTCCAGCGTGGCATGGTCCAGATTGCCGAAGGTTGCGGTCATGCGTTTGATTTTCATCGAGGCTCCTCCCTTCCTTCCAGTGCGGCCAGACCATAGCGCACCGCACGCTCCAGAATGGGCTGCTCCTCGGGAGCGGCATGGTTCATGCGGTCCCGCATCTGACGCAGGAACAGGCCGGTCAGGCTGTCCTCATCCTCCCGTTCCCACAAATCCTGTACGGGAACGGTTTCGTCAATCACCTGCACGGAATAGAACCGGTTTTTCAGCTTCTGTGCCAGCACTGCCGTATCCGGACGGTCTCCGGCACGCTCGCCGGTCAGGCGGAAGCGGTAAATATCCGAGGCGGTGTTCTGGGGCAGCGCCTGCAGCAGTGCCAATCCGGCATCCTTGCCGTCCACATCCACGGTAACCTCTTCATAGCGGCGGCTGCACAGAGAAACGAACTCGGCCTTCACCTTGCCCCGCTCCACTTCGGCCACGATGACGCCCTTATCTCCGGTTTCATCAAAGCCACGGCCTTCCGGACAGCCGCAGTAGGCATACCAGGTATCGCCCTGCTTTTTCACCTCGCCGCCCTGATGGATATGGCCCAGCGCCACATAATCCATGCCGGTACGGCCGATGTCGTCGGGACGGATGGCACCGTAACGGCTCCGACCGGTGGTCACATCGCCATGCATCACCATGAGCCGAATCAGATTGTCGTCATAATCCTCCTTGAACCGCTCCAACGGAGCATCGTCCCGGTACTTGGAGGTAAATGCCGTTCCGTAGACCACACCCCCCAGCTCCGGCAGCTCCACACGCTCGAAGTAGTCAGACTGGAAGAGATGGACATTCTCCGGCCAGTGCACGCCGATATAGGGAGAAAACTCCGAATAGGGATCGTGGTTGCCCGGGGCGATGAACACCTGCGCCGTCATGCGGCCCAGTACCTCCGCCAGCATATGGGTGGTTTCATAATAAACGCTGTCGCTGTCGAACAGGTCGCCGGCAATCAGCACAACATCAATATTTCGTTCCTCGACCAGCGCTCTCATCCGCTCCAACAGCGCACGCTGCTCACTCCGGCGTTCCCGGGCCTGCTCCGAGGGCAAGCCCCGAAAGGCGGTGTCCAGATGGAGATCGCCGGTATGTAAAATACGAATCATAAGCTCTTAATCACTCCAGAAGATCGACCCGTTCTACTCGGGTACAATGTTTTGTCTTGGTATCAATGGTAAAGAGGACCGCTTCCAGCTTGCACTTGCCCGGAGCCGCTTCATAGCGTCTGGGCAGGCCGCCCAAAAACAAATTGATGGACTGCTCCGGACGGATGCCCAGAATGGAATCCACCGGGCCGGTCATGCCCAAATCGGTAATATGTCCCGTGCCCTTGGGCAGAATCTTCGGGTCTGCGGTTGGCACATGGGTGTGGGTTCCCCACACTGCGCTCACCCGCCCGTCCAGATACCAGCCCATGGCAAGCTTTTCGCTGGTTGCCTCTGCATGGAAGTCCAACAGATAAATGTCCGCATCGCCGTTGGCCAGAATGGCGTCCGCCGTGGTGAAGGGATTCTCCACATTGGGGTTCATCTCCACCCGACCGATGAGATTCATCACGCCGATCCGAAGTCCGTGAGGACCGTCAAACACGCCGTAACCCACGCCGGGCAGGCGCTTGGCGAAGTTTGCCGGACGCAGCACACAGGGCGCATCGTCCAGATAGTCCGCAATCTGCATTTTCCCCCATGTGTGGTTTCCCAAGGTCACCACATCCGCTCCGGCATCCAGAATATCCTCTGCCTGATTGGGGAAAAGTCCGATTCCGGCCGCATTTTCTCCGTTGACCACGGTAAAATCGACCTGATACTGCCGCTTCAGACCGCTCAGTCTGCGCTGCAAAAAGTCCAGTCCGTTCTGAGATACCACGTCTCCGACGGCAAGCACATTCAACTCCATGGTCCCAACCTCCACTTGTACATACTGCTTTTAAGTATACTATACTTAACATAAATCTGCAACGAAAAAGGACGCCATAGGCGTCCTTTTTTCCCGTATATCACGAACAGAAACGATGCTTTCCGATGACCGTAATCAGCGGTCTGGACCAAATCCATTTACTGGTTGCGGTTTCCGGATTGAAATAATAAATGGCTCCGCCAGTGGGGTCTGCTCCGTTCAGCGCATCGCGTGCCGCACGGAAGGCGGAATCGGCAATGGGCTGGTCGATCTGACCGTCCACCATACAGGTGAAGGCGCCCTTTTCATAGACCACGCCGGCAATGGAGTTGGGGAACGACGGATGCTCCACTCGGTTCAAAATTACCGCACCCACGGCAACCTGTCCATTGTAGGGTTCGCCTCGTGCCTCGGCAGAGATCACCTTGGCCAGAAGGTACACATCGCCGTTATTGCTGCTGTCTCCGGAGGACATTCCCAGCGCACGCAGCGTGGCATTGCCCGTCACGCCGTCCGGAGTCAGTCCGTTTTTCTTCTGGAATTTGCGGATTGCATTTTCCGTGGCACTGCCGTATATGCCGTCCACACTTCCGGAATAATAACCCCAGTTTTTCAGCTTCGTCTGAATGGTAATCACCTTATCACCCTGATCTCCCCGGCGATAGGTGGCGGCGGCTG
The DNA here is from genome assembly GCA_020025295.1 of Oscillospiraceae bacterium. Lineage (GTDB taxonomy): Bacteria > Bacillota > Clostridia > Oscillospirales > Oscillospiraceae > UMGS1766. The sequence goes on from JAHHSJ010000054.1 coordinate 6,661, forward strand.
CCGTCATGGTCAGCATGCCAATGGTCAACACGCCTGTAATCATCAAAATGACCAGTCGTTTCAATGTTTTTGAATACTTCATATCGGATTCCCGACCTTTCTCCCATGGTACAGCTAGTATGGACGCTTCACGCAAGCTTTATGCACAGAGAGAAAAATTGGCAGCAGACTTTCGTCTGCTGCCAATCTAAAATCCGTTCTTCTGTTATTCGGAGAGATATGCCATCATCTCATCCCAGCGTGCCTTGGCATCGTCATAGCCGTTCTGGTAAAGGGCACGAATCTTTTCCTGATCCTTCTCCGTACGGGAGAAGCCCTCCGTATTCTTGGGTCGATAGAGGAACAGCTTGCCGTCCTTTTCCGCCTGGAACAGCTCTTCCCGGTTCTGATTATACCGGTCAGCACGGGTTTCCAGCACCTCCAGAAACTCGGGGTACTTACGGAAGACGCAGCGGATGAGGGGCATGGCCTTCTCCGCTCCGCGGCGGTAGGAATCCTCACGGGTGGAGACCACCACCACACGGTCGCACTCCATCTCCAAGGCCCGCTTCCACGGAATGGCGTCCACGCAGCCGCCGTCCATGACTTTTCTGCCATCGTAGTGGAAAATGGGGAACATGATGGGCAGCGCGCAAGTGGCACGCATCAGATAAAAGGAGCGATCCTTCCGGTCCGGCTCGTAGTAATGCACCTCGCCGGTTTCCAGATCGGTCAGACCCGTTTCCACCACGCCGGGGTAATTCTCATAGGCTTCAAAGTCGAAGTTCTCCAGCTTGGGAATTTCCTCATACACAAAGTCCAGATTGAAGAGGGACCGGTTTTTCGGATTGAGCAGGTGCCGCAGGCCCATATAGCGAGGATCGCCGCCGTACTTCAGCACCGCATTCAGATTGTGACCCGGCTGATTGGCCAGATAATGGATGCCAAATGCCATACCGGCAGAGACGCCAACCACATAGTCAAATGTGAGTCCCTGCTCGTTGAAATAGTCCAGAACACCAGTAGAATAAATCGTGCGGACTGCTCCGCCCTCCAGAACCAGACCAGTTTTCACGGTTCTTCACGCTCCTTTAAGAGAAAAAACTTAAATAGTATTATAGCTTTCTTTCACGGAATATGCAACAGATAGCGAATCCGGTCGACCCCGTCCCCTTGCTTTTTACTGCAAGCAGGACAGCTCTTCCTCCGTCAGAGGACGGTACTCTCCCGGCTGCAAGGTTTCATCCAGAGGGATTCCGCCAAAGGCCACCCGCTTCAAATAGACCACGGTGCAGCCCACCGCCTCCAGCATACGCTTGATCTGGTGGCGCTTTCCCTCGGTAAGCCAGAGATAGCCGCCCACCGCCGGAGCGGTCAAATCTTCCTCCACCAACGGGCGGCGATAGGGGAAAATCGGCTCCGGAACATCCGCCGCAGTCCCACAGTGCAGCACTTCTACCCGTGCCGGCTTGGTTGGGGCATCCAGACCTTTTAAGTGTACCCCTTCCCGGAGCTGCGCCAGTTCTCCTTCTTCCAGCGTGCCAAGGCACCAGAACAGATACTGCTTTTCCACATGGTTCTCCGGGTCCAGCAGCCGACGGTTCAATTTTCCGTCATCGGTGACCAGCAGCAATCCCTCGGTGTTCTTGTCCAGCCGTCCCAGCGGAAACAGCGTCTCCCGATCCTCTTCAGGGAAATAATCCATCACCGTGGTATGCTCCGCATCCTTACGGGCAGACACACAGCCGGCAGGCTTATAAAAATGATAGTAGCGGTACACGATTTTCACCTCGCTCTTACACTCGATACGCACTAGCATACACAGAAGCCGACAGAAAGGCAAGCAAAACTGCCCAATTTTGGAAAAAGCAGCGACCGGGCGGAATTTCGCTCCCACCCGGTCTGCTCTTCTTTAGTTCACATGATAATAAGCGGACAAATACTCCTCCAGACAAAGCTGCTCCCGGTGCATCACTTCCGCCGCCTCCCTGCCCACATAGCGGTAGTGCCACGGCTCGTACTCCACGCCGGTAACCTCTGCATGGTCCGAAGGATAGCGGAGAACGAAGCCGTATTCCCAGCTGTGCTCCAGCAGCCACTGCTGGGTGGGCGTGTTCTCCTGTTTGTCGTCCAGCTCCTGATAGGAAACATCCACAATGTCCATGGCAAGCCCCAGCTCGTGCTCACTGCTGCCCGGGCGAGCCACCCACTCTGCCGCCCGCTCTTCCAGCTGGTCCGGCGGACACCCAGCCTCTTGCAAACGCCGCTTTTTGTTCTCAAATAGCTGCACCTGCCGCTCATGGGAGCGATAGGCCGAGCAGATGACCGGCTGCAGACCGGTCTGCTTCGCCCCATCCAGCATGGCGTCCAGATCCTCCCGAATTCGGGCGTCCACCTCCTGTCCGTTTGGCAGCTGGGACAGCTGAGGCGGTGTTTCCCCCTCGTCCAACCTGTGTGTTCCATTGACCAACCGGAGCGACCAAGGCACGGGCTGCGGCTCATTGGAATCGATCGCTGCGGCACCTTCCGACCGGCCGCCATAACACATTGTCTGGTGCCGCTCGTCTGCCTCGCCGGAACTTTCCGGGGCGGTGCAGCGCCCCAATGCAAATCCGCAGCCGAATAAAATCCCAACCATCAGCAGCAAACACAGTACGGTCCGCTTGGTTTCTGCTCTGATATTTCTCTTCCGCCGTGTTTTGCTACCTGCTTCCATGGTGCTGTGATCTCCTTTGTTTTTTTACAGCGTAATCCCTTTTCCCATCCTTTCTGCCGCAAAATTGCATCAAAGTACCATCATGCTGAAAAGGACCGCACCCGATGGTGCGGTCCTTCGTTGTATTATGCGCATTTCATCCGTCACATCCGGGTTCCCACTCACTGAGTTCTGCATTGTCCGACTCCGGATTCGGATTATAGGGGCGGCAGTGGATAAATCCCATTTGATTGCTCAGATTGATATGATAGGTCACACCATACCCGGGCACCGTCATCTCCACTGCATAGCCGTCACTACTTCTCCAGCTGACTTCGGCTTTTACCCCCAGACGGTCAAAAAAGAATTTGCCAAACTCTTCCGCAACTGGCTTATTTTCATATGGAGCGGCAATTTCAAGATACAGCATATGCCCGGACTCTTCGTCCAGTGCCATCCACATAGAACCTTCCTTGTTTGATTCCTCGCATATCAATACTCTTGCTGCTTCACGGGTCTCCTGATCCTGCAAATAGTACCGGGCATAGTACGCAAAGTGGTCCTGATTTGACGGATCTTCGGTCAAACCGTCATATTGCTCCTCGGAAAGAAATCCCGCTTGCGCCATAGCCAAAAGCTCTGCATGCGCCATCGTTCTCGCCTTATCGCGTTCCTTCCCCGTCAGCACCTGCTGAATCAAGGAGGATTTCTCATCGTCCGTCGACCCTGCATACATCTCCATCCGCTTTTCGATGGTCAATGAATAGTCCGGAAGCTGCATATTGGTGGTGTACTCCTCCCGATGGACATGGTTCATCATAGCTTGGTCCTTCCATGCGGAGATTCGACCCGGAAGCAGAATCGCTCCCAGCACCACCCCCACCGTAATAAGAGGAAACACAATCTGCTTAATGGGATGCTTCATTTGTTGCTTCCCCCTTCCATCGGATGGTCACACGAGTGCCACGCCCCACTGCACTCTCCACCTGCAGTGTACCGCCATGGAGCGCCGCAATGCGCTGGCAAAGGGCCAGTCCAAGACCGGCTCCGCCCTGCGCACGGGCACGGGATTTGTCCACCATATAGAACGCCTCAGTCACCCGGGCCAACTCCTCCGGCGGAATTCCCCGTCCGTTGTCCGTCACACGAATGACCCAGCTCTCTTGCTCCCGATAGCCCTCAACCAGAATTTCACCTTTCTCCACCTGCGACAGTGCTTTCCGGGCATTGTCAATCAAGTTCAGACACATGGTTTCCAGCAGATCCGGCTCCATCGGCGCCGTTTCCCGTTCCGCACGCACCGTCAGGCCGATGCCCGCCTTCGCAAGGGTGGGGCTGAGGGCTCCGCCCACTCGGCCGAGAAACACATCCATCCGCATCGGACGCAGCTGAAATTCCTGCTTTTTCAGCACAATAAGGTCCATCAGTTTCCGGCTCAGCCGTTCCAGCCGCTGCCCCTCGCTGAAAATATAGTTCACATAGCTTTGCAGCTGCTCCGGCGTAAAGGGACGGGATTGCAGCAAATCAGCATATCCGATGATGGAAGTCAGAGGGGTTTTGATTTCATGGGCAAAGCTGGCGATAAAATCTTCCTGCCGCTGTCCGGCGTCCTTCAGTTCCTGCACCTGATGCTCCAGCTGCTCCGCCATGGTGTTAAAGTCCCGGGACAAGTCTCCCAGCTCATCTTCCCGGTCCACCGGCACACGCACATCCAGAGAAGTTCCGGAAGCCATCTGTCTGGTTGCTGCCGAAAGCCGTTTTAACGGCTTGAGCAGAAAATAAGTCAACAGATAAATCAGCACGCCCAGCACCAGCACCATGCCCAGCATCAAATAAGTAAATCTGCGGTACTGTTCCGTCCGGGTCTGGTAAATTTCGGTCACATCCCGACCGTTTTCCAGAAACAAACCACCGTTTTCCAATGCAATCGGAGTCGCCGCATGGAGGTAAATGCGTCCGGCCTCGGTGGTGACGATCTGCCAGCCCCGTTCGTTCTCACTAAGACTGGTCACCAGCCCCGTCGCCGCCTCAGGCAAACTGCCTCTTGCTCCAACACGCTGTCCTTGTTTATCACTCAACCGAAAATCTACCTCACCACGGCTGGTCTGTACAAGGATATCGCCGGCCATGTTGCCTAATTCTTCCCAAGAGATTGCGGGATAGTTCTCCGCTTCCGAGCCAATGGCATAGCACAGCATATCGCTTTCTTCAAAGACCGCCGTCGTTTCCCGCTGCAGCGCAATGTGGAACTGCTGATTGATAAGCCAAAATCCACCGATGGAACAGGAAAGCGTGGTAATCAGCACCATGCTGCAAAAAAATTTCCAAAATAGACGCATCTCTTATGCCTCCAGCCGATAGCCTACCTTATAGACCGCAACAAGTCGGTTTTCCAGCCCCAGTTTCTTGCGCATCCGCTGAATGTGTAGGTCAACCGTTCGGGTATCTCCCATAAACTCCTCGCCCCAGACCCGTTCGTAAATTCGATCCCGGTAAAGGGCGATATTCTTGTTCTGAACGAACAGCAGGAGCAGATCGTACTCCTTTGCCGTCAGTGCCACCGGCTCCCCCAGCTTGTAAACCACATGGCTTGCGGTGTCAATTTCAATATCCGGCGGCAGCTGCAGCACTCGCCCGGTCTTTCCGCATCTCCGCAGCACTGTTTCCACCCGGGCCATCAACTCCATAATCTGAAACGGCTTGGTGATGTAATCCTCGGCTCCCAGACGCAGGCCCTTCACCCGGTCCTCCAACTCGCCCTTCGCCGTGAGGAAAATCACCGGCACATCCAGACTTTTACAGTAATCCAGCAGTTCATAGCCATTGATTTTCGGCAGCATTATATCCAGAAGCACCAAGTCGAAGTTCTCTGCCTCCAGCAAATCTGCCGCCTTTGCTCCATCCGAGGCCCACACGCAGCTATACTCCTCCTGCAGTGCAGCAAGCAGCAAGTTTGCAATCGGCGCTTCGTCCTCGGCAATCAAAATCCGGTTCATGTTTGTCACCTCTCTCTTATTACACCACAGTTTGCATGAAGATGCCATCATTTTTGCATCAATTTCTCATTCAATCATTTCTCCGATTCCAGCCGCCTTTCAACGATTGCACATTGCATCCTCTTCCCCACGAAAAAAACTCCAATGCAGAGAAAACAATCTGCATTGGAGTTCAATTCAAAACAAGAAAAACCCCGTATGTGCCGGTAGGTTTTCAACAAAAAGAAAAGCGGTCAGAATAATCTGACCGCTTTGTGTTGGCATTACCTATTTTCCCGGG
>JAHHSJ010000055.1 GCA_020025295.1 Oscillospiraceae bacterium
CAGCTGATTTGTAATCAGCAGGTCGGGGGTTCAAGTCCGTCCACCAGCTCCAATTTTATATGGAAGAGTACCCAAGTGGCTAAAGGGGGCAGACTGTAAATCTGTTGGCACCGCCTACGATGGTTCGAATCCATCCTCTTCCACCAACCCGCAACTGTTTCAGTTGCGGGTTTTCTTTTATTTTCCCGTGCTTTTCACAGAACGGTGATTGTCAACTTGCAAATAGAACAGTTGTTCGATTTACTGTGGTTATAATATCACCAAATGGAGATAAAGTCAAGTACAAATTATCAAAATTATAGAATTGGATGCTGCGTCAAAGAACTTGAAGCAAAGGCACAGGCAGATGCAGGGATTCGATTCCTTTATTCGGATGCAATCCATCCTGCGGAGGGAAAAGAATTGAAAAACCCGAGCTGCAATGGTAAAATATTGTAAATGAGTGCACACAAAGGAGCGGTACCAATATGAAACTGATGATTGCCTCAGATCTGCACGGATCTGCTTACTATACGGAACAACTGCTGAAAGCCTATGAACAGGAACAGCCGGAAAAACTGCTGCTGCTGGGTGATCTGCTGTACCACGGCCCAAGAAATGATTTGCCCCGGGACTATGCCCCCAAAGAGGTCATCCGTATGCTCAATTCCATGTCAGAGCATCTCCTCTGCGTTCGCGGCAACTGCGAGGCAGAGGTGGATCAGATGGTGCTGGATTTCCCGGTGATGGCGGAGTACTGCTTTTTTATGGAGCAGGGAAAGACCATCTATGCCACCCACGGTCATGTGTTCGGAGAAGATCATCCTCCGAAGCTGCACGAGGGGGATGTGCTGCTGACCGGTCATACCCATGTGCCGGCCTGTGTCGACCACGGCTACTGGTACTTAAACCCCGGCTCCGTGTCCATTCCGAAAAACGACAGCTGGCACGGCTATATGACCATGGAGAATGGTGTGTTTGTGTGGAAGGAGCTTTCCGGCGAGGTGCGTATGCGCTGGGATATGAACACCCACAGCTTGGAACAGTAAAGATCAGTCCCCACAGCAATCGCTGTGGGGACTGTTTTCGGACAAATTGAAACGGAGATGCCGAAGCTTATCGGCATCTCCGTTTTAGTTTGCGTGAAATTCAGTTCACCCGATAGCTTCCATCGGCAATGCAGGTGATTTCCGCCTCATAGAAGGAGCGGCTGGCCCGGAACAGATAGTCCGGGTCCTTGCTGCCGGCAGTTTCCACACAGGCGTGCATGGCCAGCTGGGGAAGTCCCACATCCATCATAGGCACACTGACCTGAGCGCTGAGCAGATTGCCCAAGGTGCTGCCGCCGGGCATGTCGGCTCGGTTGGTGAATACCTGTACCGGAACATCGGCCCGCTTGCACAGCTGAGTGAGCAGGGTTCCGGTGAGGGCGGTGGTGGTGTATTTCTGGCTGGCATTATACTTCAGGACGATGCCGCCGTTTACCTTCACAGGGGAAACAGGATCGGCCTTGTCGGCGTAGTTGGGGTGAATGGCGTGAGCGTTGTCCGCACTCATCAGCAGGCTGTTGGCCAGTGCGGCGTAGTGCTGTTCCGGGGAGACGGACAGGGCGGACTCCATCCGGGCCATCACATCGGGGAGGAAGGTGCTGACCGCACCCTGACGGGTACCGCTGCCCACTTCTTCGTTATCAAACATACACCAAACGGCAGCCACGCCTGCGGGGGGCAGGACATCGAGGAAACCCTGGAATGTGCCCCAGGCGCATTCCAGATCGTCCAAGCGAGGGCTGCAAATGAACTCCTGCTCTGCGCCCAGAAGCACCGGCTTCTGTCTGGGGCAGAGGGTCAGATCGGCACCCAGAATCTGTTCCGGGGTGACGCCCAGTTCCTCGGCCAGCAGCTTTTTCAGGTCGGGACAGCCTTCCCCACCGAAAATGGGCTGCATATCCCGCTTGGGATTCAGCTCCCGGCTGGAGTTAATGGTGCGGTCCATGTGAATGGCAAGGCTGGGAATCACCAGCAGGTCCCGGTCAAAATAGACCAGACGGGACTGCAGTCCGTCCTCTGCGTCCACCAAGACCCGACCGGCGGCGGACAGAGGACGATCCAGCCAGCTGCCGGCAATCATGCCGCCGTAGCCTTCCACCCAGACTCGGGTCAGACCGCTGGCGTTTTTGTCGGGCTGAGCCTCCAGCTTGATGCGGTAGGAGGGGCTGTCGCTGTGAGAGGCAGTCATTCTCCAGCCGGTCAGAGGTGCAGACGGCATACGGAAGGCGATGATGCTGCTCTGGTTTCGGGTCGTGTAATAGTTTTTTCCGGCTTTCAAAGCCCAGACGCCGCACTCCTCCAAAGACTGGAAGCCGGCTTCGTCCAAACGGGCTCGGGCGCTGGCAACGGAGTGAAAGGGGCTGTGGCTTTCCTCCAGAAAGTTCATTAAATCATCAATTGTGTGACGCATCTAAAAAGTCCTCCTTAACCGGGATAGACCGGATCTGTTTCGATCCTATTATAATGCGGAAGGAAAAAGCCTGCAAGGGAAACTATTTCCCATAGGAGGAACGAGCATGGACCGTCTGTTGAAAAAAGGCGGATCATCTGATATACTTCAAATAAGTACGAAGGCGAGGGCAAGCGTGGAGGCAAAGCGTGCCCTTCGTTAGGAGGCATACAAATGTCGGACTCCAATCTTACCAAACGAGCATTGGCGCGTGCGCTGAAAGAGCTGATGCAGGAAGCTCCTCTGGAAAAAATCAATATCGGCCAGATTTGCGATAAGTGTGAGATGAACCGTAAGAGCTTTTACTATCATTTCAAGGACAAGTACGATCTGGTGAACTGGATTTTCGACATGGAGTTCAGCACTCTCTCACTCAAGCAGACGAATAACAACCGATGGGAGCCTTGGGAAGAGATTCTGAATTACTTCTATGAGAATCGGGCGTTCTATCGAAATGCCTTGCAGGTCAAGGGGCAGAATTCCCTGTCAGAGCACTTCCGGGAGTATGCCTATCCCATCATGCGCCAGCGGCTGGAACTGCTCCTGAGGGAGCAGGAGGTGCCGGACTTTTATATCAACTTCTTCACTGACGGCCTGATTTGCTCGGTGGAGCGCTGGCTGCTGGAAAAGGACTCCATTCCGCCGGAGCGTTTCTTGGAGATGGTGAAGGTGGTCACCCAGCATCTGGCGGTCAGTATCATCCATGAGATGAAAGCAGAGGAGCAGCAGGAGCAGGCGTGAGCCATATTTGCACCTATATTGTGAATAGAATACCCCGGGATAGACGTATGGTCTGTCCCGGGGATTTTTTCGTTATTGGGGCGCGCGAGTGTAACGAAATGATCGGTTTGTCATAAATTGTGACACGGCGTCTTGGTTGTCCAATGACTTTTCGACCGATTTATCCTAGAATCGACTTATAATAGCTCGCAAACAGAGAAGAAAGGAATGGATTCAGATGAGCAGTATGAAAGAAACGATGCAGCGCTTCGCAATCCAACAGGCACTGAACTATATTGAAGGAAATCCGGAAGAGAATCTGCCCAAACTGATGGCACTTGTGGATAAGTTGACCCCGGAGGAGTGGTATGCCTCACAGCGCAATGCCATCCGGAGCGCCATTGAGAAAAAGGACAACTGGTATCAGCTGATTCTGAAGCTGTATGAGTTGGATCCCGGTGTCCGCAAGGCCTTTGTGGAGAATTTTCTGTTTAACGCCAGCCTGAAAGGCAGTGCCATCCAGATGGAGGCGAAAGAGAAGTACGGCTGCAATGTGCCTTGGGCCATTCTGCTGGACCCCACCTCTGCCTGCAACCTGCACTGCACCGGCTGCTGGGCGGCGGAATACGGTCATCAGCTGAATCTGACGCTGGAAACCATTGATTCCATCATCCGTCAGGGCAAGAAACTGGGTACTTATATGTACATCTATACCGGCGGCGAGCCTATGGTCCGTAAGGCAGACCTCATCAAGATCTGCGAAATGCACCCGGACTGCGAGTTCCTCTCCTTCACCAACGGAACTCTGATTGACGAGGACTTCTGTAAGGAAATGCTGCGAGTGAAGAACTTTGTCCCTGCCATCAGTCTGGAAGGCTTTGAAGAAGCCAATGACTCCCGCCGTGGCAGCGGCTGCTACCAGAAGGTGGCCAATGCGATGAAGCTGCTGAAGGAGCATAAGCTGCCCTTCGGTATTTCCACCTGCTATACCAGCCGGAACTATGCGGACATCACCAGCAACGAGTTCTTTGATTATATCATTGACAGCGGAGCGCTGTTTGCTTGGTTCTTCCACTATATGCCTGTGGGAAACGGAGCCGTGACTGAGCTGCTGCCCACTCCGGAGCAGAGAACCACGGTGTACCAGCGCATCCGCAGCTATCGCAAGACCAAGTCCATCTTCACCATGGATTTCCAGAACGACGCACAGTATGTGGGCGGCTGTATTGCCGGCGGCCGGAATTACCTCCACATCAATGCCAAGGGCGATGTGGAGCCATGCGTGTTCATCCATTATTCCAACTGCAACATCCATGATACCACTCTGCTGGATGCCCTGCGCAGCCCTCTGTTCATGGCATACCATGAGAATCAGCCCTTCAACGAGAACATGCTCCGTCCCTGCCCCATGCTGGAGAACCCGGAGCGGATTCGTGAAATGGTGAAAACCACCGGAGCTGTCAGCACCGACTATGAGAGCCCGGAGAGCGTGGATCACCTGAGTGATAAGACCACGCCCTATGCGGAGAATTGGAAGAAAACGGCCGATGAGCTGTGGAGCGCCTGCAAGGGCTGCAGCGGCTGCGGCAAGAAGAATTAAGATACGGAAAGAGTCACTCCCTCTGATACAAATGTACGCAGACAAGGGAAACGGGCGAAGCACTTTGCTTCGCCCGTTTTTCTGCTTTTTGGGGGTAGGATGGCAGTCACGGTAAGATGTAAATTCCAAGTGCCTTTTTTGATCGCTTGTGGTATGATGATACTGCGCAATCAAAGGGAAGAGAGGAACAACTATGAAATTTACAGTTGATACCGAGTACCTGCTGGAGCGGCTGGAAGAGCTTGTGAACACCCCAAGCCCCGTGGGCTACTATGTGGAGATGAATCCGCTGCTGGAGCGATATGCCGCAGAGCTGGGACTTTCGGTGGAATTTGATCACCGTTCCACGGCCTATATCACGCTGGAGGGTGAGGATAATTCCAAGACCATTTTGGTGGGCGCCCATGCGGATACGCTGGGATTGATGGTACGAAAGATTGATAAGGACGGAGCCATTCGGGTCCGAAATCTGGGCGGCATCAATTATTGCAATCTGGAAGGGGAGAGCGTCACCGTCCATACCCGAACCGGAAAGACCTATACCGGCCTGATGTGCTGCCAGTCCCATTCGGTCCATGTCTTTGCTGATGCGAGAACGCTGGAGCGGAATGAGGACACCATGAAGATTCTGCTGGACGAGCCGATTCACAGCGAAGAGGATGTCCGTGCGCTGGGAATCCGGCACGGTGACTTTGTGTCCATTGATCCTCGGTTTCAGGTGACGAAAAGCGGCTATGTGAAGTCCCGTTTTCTGGATGATAAGGCCGCCATTGCCTGCTGCTTCACCATGGCGAAATACCTGAAGGAGCACGGCCTGAAGCCCAAGTACCGCACCATTCTGGCGGTCCCTTATAATGAGGAAATCGGCTTGGGCGGAACCTATGTGCCGCCGGAAGTGTCGGAGTATGCCGCAGTGGATATCGGACTGATCGGCCCGGATTATGACGGAAATGAGTACGCCGTCAGCATCTGCGCCAAGGACAATATTGCGCCCTATGACTATGAACTGACCAACCGCATGATTGCCTATGCGGAAAAGGCAGAATGTGATTATGCGGTGGATGTGTTCTTCCGCTATGGCACGGATGGCAATACGGCTATGCGCAGTGGTAATAATCTGCGTGCGACGGCCTTTGGTATGGCGGTCTATTGCAGTCACGGTATGGAGCGCACCCATATCAAGGGTCTGGAAGCGACCACCAATCTGCTGCTGGCCTATGTTTTGGACATTTAAGGGGTAATATCCCTAACACATTGAAATTTGAAGCAGCGTGATAAGAAAGAAGGCGGATGTGGTTTGAAGTTTGTGGTTGCTTCGGATTCCTTCAAAGGCTCTTTGACGAGCCGGGACTGCATCCGCTTGCTGACCGAGCGTGCCAATGCCTATTTTCCGAATAGTCAGGTGCTTGGGATTCCCATGGCAGATGGCGGAGAGGGAACCACCGAGGCGGTGCTGGCTGCCGTAGGCGGTTTTCTGAGGAAAGTGGTTGTGCAGGGTCCGTTGGGGGATGCGGTGCAGGCCTCCTATGGCATTCTGGAGGATGGAAGCGCCGTGATGGAGATGAGTGCCTCATCCGGGCTGACCTTGGTGGAACCGGAGCGGCGTTCTCCTCTGTATGCCAGTTCCTACGGAACCGGACAGATGATTCTGGACGCACTGAACCACGGCGTCCGGGTAATGACCATCTCTTTGGGCGGCAGTGCCACCAATGACGGCGGAATCGGTGCCATGGCTGCCTTGGGCGTGCAGTTTAAGGATGAAACCGGAAAGCCCTTGAACCCCATCGGGGCATCGCTGGAGCATATCCGGGAAATCGACCAAACCGGGATGGACCCTAGATTGCAGGAAACTCAGGTTCGGGTCATGTGTGATGTGACCAATCCGCTCTGCGGTGAGAACGGAGCTACCTATGTGTTCGGCGGTCAAAAGGGCGGTACCCCGGAAGAACTGGATGCACTGGAAGCGGGCATGAAGAATTATGCCCGGGTGCTGTGCAGAACTGTCGGCGAGGATGTGGGAAATCTGCCCGGCTCCGGTGCTGCCGGCGGCATGGCGGCATCCCTCCGGGCGTTTTGTCACGCCAGTGTCGTTTCCGGCATCGAAACGGTGCTGTCCTTGGTGGAGTTTGACCGCAAGGCGAAGGAAGCAAGTCTGGTCATTACCGGAGAAGGCTGCTTGGATGGTCAGTCCGCCAATGGCAAGGTGGTATTCGGAATCGGACAGCATTGCCGACGGCTGGGCGTTCCGGCGGTGGCTCTGGTGGGCGGCCTGAAGGCAGCGGAGGAAGAAGTGCGGACCTATGGGATTCAAAAGGTCTACGCCCTGACCGAAGGGGGCATCCCGGTGGAAACGGCGATTGCCCATGCGGAAGAATTGTATCGTCTGCGGGCAGACCGGCTGTTTCAGGACTTCAAGGAATCCCTTTAACCGTCAATCAAGCAAACGAAAAAGCGGAGCGTATTGAGTTTCAATACGCTCCGCTTTTATATGTGTCAGGTGTAGGTTTCGATATAGCGCCGCAGTAACCCCATGTACTCGGTATAATGCTCCGTTTTATGCTCTAAGTCCGATGTAGAAAGCCCCATCGCCAGCTTGATTTCCAAATGCAGCATACTGCTGCTGCAATAGAAATAACCCGTTTGTGCTTCGTAAACGACGAAAATGTCATCCGAATTGCTGTCCCAGCGGACAAAATCCTGCTGGGTGTAGTGCCTGGTTTTGTCACTGACGGGAACACGAAGCAGCTTGACTTGAATTTCCTCCGGCGTAACCTTCAAATGCTCATCTTGGGCATAGTAATAGGCGTTTTGTGCCTGCATTCGCTCTAGATGCGGGGAAACGAGCTCCCACGAAGCTTGTTCCGCACCGTACTCCTGTTTCAGCTGTTCTACGATATGAGCCACAGGAACCGGACCAATGATCGGTGCGTTGGACTGTTTTTGGATAAAATCATGGGGTAAAAGCATACAATCGCCTCCTGTTCTGCCTCATTCTAGCATGGACAGACCGAGAAAACAAGCAGCGCCGAGGAAGGCTTAACCGTTGGGCTGAGCCAGTACCGCCTCGATTGCGCCCCGGTCCGGAACACTGGAGATGCCGCCGGGATGCTCCGTGGAAAGGCTGGCAGCGGTGGCTGCAAACCGGGCAATGCGACGCAACTTGCCTTCGTCGAGCAGAGCCGGGTCCTTGCCCAGTTCCAGAATCTGACTGAGTGCGCTGCCGCCGAAAATATCTCCGGCTCCAGTGGTGTCTACGGGATGTACCGGGGGTGCAGCGACGACACAGGATGCCGTTTGGTTTTTCAAAAGACAGCCCTTGGGGCCCAGCGTGACCATAGCCAGCCGAACATGGTGATTCTGAAGCAGACGGTCGGCGCCCTCCTCCGGGGAGCAGCCCCACAGGAAGTCCACCTCTTCGTCGCTGATTTTTACCACATCTGCCTGATCCAGTCCCCACAGAATCTGTGCCCGAGCTTCCTCAAGACTGTCCCAAAGAGGCTTTCGCAGATTGGGGTCAAAGGTGATGAGTTTGCTCTGTCCTTTGGCATAGGCTAAGGCCATCTGCGTTGCAGAGCGGACCGGTTCCTGCGTCAGGGACAGGGTTCCGAAGTGAAAGACCTTGGCATCGTTAATGAGGGATAAATCAATCTCGTCAAAGCGAAGCTGTGTGTCCGCACCGGGCTTTCGTGCAAAGCTGAAGGAGCGGTCGCCGTGGGCGTCCAGAGTCACAAAGGCCAGTGTGGTAAAGACTGCCGGGTCATGAAGAATGCCCCGAGTGTCAATCCCGGCTTTTTGCAGGGTGGCGGTCAGCAGTTCGCCGAAGGCGTCCGTACCCACCTTGCCGATAAAACCGGTTTTGGCGCCGTACTTGCTGAGAGCGGCCAGAAAATTTCCGGGGGCGCCGCCGGGATGGGCAGCCATGACGGGATAGCCGTCGGCGTCCGTCTCGTTGGCGGCAAAGTCAATGAGAAGCTCCCCTAATGCAACAACATCCAGCATAACGGCACCCTCACTTTGCCGGGGGATATTCCGTGCAAAGCAGACGATAGGGAGGCTCGTCCTCTTCAATTGCCGGGAATCGTCCCATGGGAGGATTGAAGCGGTTGTCGGTATTGTCATCGTTGCACTGGCTGACCTCGCCCAGCAGAACCGGGCCGCTGCCGGGTTCTACCTCAAAGTCATGATACAGATAGGGGTAGATGGTAATGCTTTCGCCGGGAGTCAGACGAACCTGCGATCCGGCAGGAACCACCATCTCACGACCGTCCACATGGACATGGACATCACTTTCCTTGTCCAGTTCCTCATCGGGGGTGGAGTTGTACACGCGAATGAGAACCGTGCCGCCGCCACGATTGATGATGTCCTCCATCTTGCTCCAGTGGAAATGCATGGGGGAGTACTGTCCTTCCTTGAGGTACAGAAGCTTTTCGGCGTAGGTTTTTGTGTATTTGTCGTTGTTCAGGTTGCCGTTGCGGATGGTAATGAGGGAGAACCCCATCTTGTCAAAGTTGCCCATGCCGTAGTCGGTAATGTCCCAGCCCAGCATATTGTCTCGGATTTCATCGTAGTCATGACCTTTGGTCTGCCATTCCTCGGGGGTAAACTGGCAGAAAGGGGGAAGTGCAAACCGGTACTTCTGCACCATGCACTCCATTTCACGAAGAGCGGCATTGATTTCACTGCGTTTCATAGAAAAACCTCCTTGTGTGGCAGGTCACCCCCGCCGGTAATAAAGCGGAGCGGGCAAGGTCTGCCCGCTTCGCTAAACAATCAGATGTAGGAGAGGAAACGAACCTCATCAGGCTGTGCCTGATACTTGGCAGCGATGGCACGGCACTTTTCCTTGAAGGCTTCTTCCTGCTCCGGGGTTGCGGATACGAAGGGCTTGCGGGAATAGCCTGCGTCGGTACCCTGCCAAGTCACCATGTGGTGCAGCAGAGGCAGCATTTCCAGCTTGATGGCTTCCAGAATGATTTCGGTGGCAATGTGCTGCAAACGGGTGGCAGCGGCCATGTTGCCTTCCTTGGCATAGTGGTAGATCTTGTGGAAGGTTTCGGGCATCACATTGTAGAAGGAGCCGATGATGCCGTCGGCACCGACAGACAAGCCGGAGAAGGCCATCTCGTCGCAGCCGGAATACACCATGAAGTCCGGACCAAGCTGCGCCTTCAGCATACTCATCTGGTCATGGTCCTTGCCGGTGAATTTGAGTCCCTTCACATTGGGCAGCTCCGCCAGCCGCAGCAGCAGATCAGCACCCATGAGTCCGGCCAGAGGAACATTGTAAATCACCATAGGCAGGGGAGTGGACTCGGAAATATCCTTGTAGTACTGGTAGATGTCATTTTCAGAGAAATGCCAGTAGAAGGGAGGAACGGAGGACACAGCGTCGGCACCGGCCTCGTAAGCATGACGGGCCAGTTCGATGGACTTGCGTGTTCCGATGTCGCCCACATGCACGATTACGGGTATACGACCGGCAACGCGCTGAACCACGGTTTCCACCACCAGCTTGCGCTCGTCGGCGTTCATCAAAAATCCTTCGCCGGTGCTGCCGGTCAGGTACAGACCGTCAACGCCACGCTCCAGCAGAAAATCCACCAAAGCCTGCGTGCGTGCGACATCTACATTTTCATGTTCATCAAAGGGGGTGATCATGGCGGCAATCACGCCGGTGATCTGATTCATTTCAAACTTTGCCATAGTGCTGTAACTCCTTTTCCGTGTATAGTTTTTCCCCAAAACGGACAGAAACGGATACCATTCAGAGCTGCCGTGGAATAGGGGCGGAAATCTTCGGGCGGAGCGGGCCCAATGGCACGCAGACTTGCCCGACTTTGTCCTACAAACAAGTATGCCTATTTGTAGGACAAATATCAATATGTAAAATTATACAAGAATTTCGGCATCCGTTTGTCTATTTGGCGATGGTGGACTGAAGAACGGAAAAGGAGGGGAAAATGCGATCCAGAGCCGGAAATGTTCCAAAATTGACTTGACGAACGAGAAATAATACATTATGATTCTCCATGAGTACAAAATAGAAGCGTTCTTTCCTCAAGAAAGCGAGAAATGGAAGATTCAATATGAACAAGGAACCAATCGAAGTGAAAAGCCAAAAACCGAAGAAGTATATGCAGGTCTATGATAACATCCGGGAGTATATTCTGGAGAAACATCTTGGACCGGGCGACAAGCTTCCCACTGAGATGGAGATGTGTGCTACGCTGGGCATCAGCCGTAATGTACTTCGGGAGGCAATCAAGGCACTGGAAATTACCGGTGTAGTGGCCTCCAAGCCCGGCGTGGGGATCATGATTCAGGAGTTCAATCCGGATTTTTTGTTTCAGGCTCTGTTTTATAATTTGACCTACGACAATGAGAAGATGGTAGATCAGACCATGGCAATTCGTCGTGTGCTGGAGCTGGGGTTTATGCAGGAGTCCTTTGAGCTGCTGCTTCCGGAGGATATTGACCGCTTGGAGGAGCAGGTGGAGAAAATGGACGCCATCTACCAGCAGAAAACTGGGGAGATGGGGGAGATTGCCCGTGGCCGGGAATTTTCCAATGCGGACGCAGAGTTCCACCTGATTTTGAATGGATGCACGGGAAACTGCGTTCTCACCTCCATTGTGGACGCCATTTGGCGCTGTGACCGGTACTATACCCAGACGGTGCGGCTGAACCACCTGAAAACTACGGTGGAAAAGCATCGCCGCATTGTGGACGCCCTCAGAGCACATGACTGGGAGGCCTATACTGCCGCAATGGAACGGCACTTTATGCGTAACTACAAGAGCGCACTCGAGTAAGCAGAACTTCATATGGAAACAAAAGAGCATCTGTTTTCCGGATATGCCGGGAGACAGATGCTCTTTGCAGTTAAAAGAAGGTTACAGTGCGATTTTCATAACCAGCTTGTCCACATGGCAGGACTCGCCGTTCAAAAGCTTGGGCAGATGACCTTCACCGGGATAGACCAGAAGGAACATTCCGGGGGAGAGGGACAGCGTTTCCTGAGGTACGCCGGTATAGAGGACAGCGTCCTGATCGGTCTGCACCTGAGGATTGTTCAGCTGTTCGGTGGGGGTCAATCCGACCTTTTCCTGACCGGAAAGAACCACATGGAGGTCCAGACACTCCTGATGAGCCTCGAACACGGAGTCAGCAGACAACGGAGCCGTGTCATAGCCAAAGTGGTTGGCATACACGGTATCACCGTCGATTTCTACACGCCCCATCGGGAGGTCTTTGCAGTCAGAAGACTGCAAAAAATGAATTGCCGTATCAATCGCGGGGGAAATGCCTTTGTAGCGACCGATGTTGGCCAAAGTATCGTAAATGATAAGAAACACCTCGATCTCGAAATATACCGACCTCTGACTTATAAATAAAAAATCAGAGAAGATCGGTAGGGCTATTTTAACGCAGATGGTGAAATAATACAAGAACTATGTTGGAGAAATGTTGTGTATTGGATAAATGCACAAAAAACGGAAGCTATACTTGGCGTATGTGAATAATTGAAAACAGAAAAAGTTTGTAGTACAATGTTCTCGAAGGATGACAGGACGGGGTAAGCGAAACGAATCAAGCGAACAATGAAGCTTATTTCACTTCCTAAATCTGGGATTTCCAACAAAGGAAAG
>JAHHSJ010000056.1 GCA_020025295.1 Oscillospiraceae bacterium
CCATATCCTCGCTGCGGGCGCTGATGACGATGATGGGCATATTGGACCAGCTGCGAATGTTCTCAATGACCTCGATGCCGTCCATATCCGGCAGACCCAAATCCAGCAGCACAATGTCCGGATTGTGGGAAGAAGCCTCCAAAATGGCCGTTTGTCCGTTCTGAGCGGTCAGAAAGTGGTAGTCATGGGTACGCAGGGTGGTGGTCATCAGGTTCTTGACGGAAGGATCGTCCTCCACCACCAGAATGGTAGGTTTATTCATCCAGCATTACCTCCTCAACAGGCAAAGTAAAGGTAAACACGGTGCCATGGGGCTGATTGTCGGACACCTGAATGGTGCCGCCGTGGGCGGTCACAATGGATTTGCACAGGGACAGCCCCAGCCCAAGACTGCGGCGGCTGTCTGCCACCTTATTGGCTCCGCTGTAAAACATATCGAAAATCCGCGGTTTGATTTCGTCCGGGATGCCTTCGCCGTCATCGGACACGGAGAGAACCGCCTGTCCGTCCCGGACGCCGGTGTGGATGGCGATGGTGCTGCCGGCAGGGGTATATTTGATGGCGTTATCCACCAGATTGATGATGACCTGCACAATCAGCTTCACATCCATTCGAGCCAGCAGGAATTCATCCTCATGGGTGACGGTGATGTGGTAATCCACGCTCCGGCGGTTGATGTGCCGCAGGGCCTCGTCGATCACATCCGCCACCAGCTCAGAATTGATGTGGAGATTGAGCTGATTTCCCTCCAACCGGGTGACGGACAGCAGGTTTTCCACCAGATTGATGAGCCACATGGAGTCATCGTAGATGTCCGTAAACAGCTGGTGCTTGGTCTGCTCATCCATTTTATCCCCGTTGGAGAGAAAGTTGCTGGCGTTGCCGGAAATGGAAGTGAGCGGCGTCCGCAGGTCATGGGAGATGGCCCGCAGCAGATTGGCCCGAAGCTGTTCCTTCTGGGCAAAAACGGCGGCTTCTTCCTTTTCCCGGGCGTTCTTGTCATTTTCCAACGCCAGAGCACACTCACCCAAAATGGACAGCATGATGCTCTTTTCCGCAGTTTCCAGCGGACTGCCGTCCACGGCGATGCCTGCCACACCGTACACACTCTGGTTGATGCGGATGGAGAGGTACAGGCACCGGGCATTGGACAGAGTCTGGGTGGTAGCACCGGCGTGCTTGTTGTTTTTCAGCACCCACAGTGCCACGGCACGCTCGCTGTCGACCGTGTACTCCTCCTGCGTCCCGGCGTCCGGGTTGGCGTAGAAGGTCACGCCGTCCTGCAGCTGGTCCTGTTCCACCGGGTAGATAACCACATCCTTCTGGAGCAGCCGGTTCAGCTGCCGGGCGGTGACCCGGAGGATCTCGTCCTGTCCCTCCGCCTGCTGCAGCGACTGGTTCACATCGAAGAGAATTTTACTCCGGAAGGCCGCCAGCGCCGCCCGTTTGGCGTGCTCCTTCAGCTTCACCGCAAGGGAGCTGGTGAGCAGGGCGGCGATAAACATGATGATAAATGTGACGGGATAGCCGGTATCATAGGCCCGAAGGCTCAGCCTCGGTTCGGTAAAGAAGAAGTTGAACACCAGCACACTGACAAAGGAGGAGCAAAGGCTGTAAATGGGCTTTTGAGTGATGACTGCCGTAACCATCACCCCCAGCACATACACGGTGATGATATTGGCCTCTTCAAAGCCCAGATGGTCAAAGACCGCACCGATGAGGGTGGTCAGCAGCAGCACCCCGGCGCTTTTCAGAAAGTCCAGCAGGGAGAGCTTCCGATCCGGGACCTTTTTCGCCCGGTACGGCACAGTGGCGGAGGTATCCGGGATGATGTGAATATCCAAATAAGGCGCCAGAGAAATCAGCTTTTCCGTCAGGCTCTGCTTGCCCAGCAGCCGTCCCTTGGAGGCGGCGCTGCGTCCGATGACGATTTTCGACGCACCGGACAACCGGGCAAACTCGGCGATTTGGGTGGGCACATCGGAGCCGTACACCGTTTCGATGTTTGCGCCCAGCTGCTCCGCCAGCCGGGTATTCACCCGGAGCCGCTGGAGATTTTCCTTGCTCATGGCGGAAAAGTCGGGAGTTTCCACAAACAGAGCAGTAAAGGCACCCTGAAACGCCTGCGCCATACGGGCGGCGGTGCGGATGATTTTCGCATTGGAGGGCGAGGAGGACAGACACACCAGAATGTGCTCCTCGGTATGGGCTTCCTCGTTTGGCCGGATGCCTGCCGTCTCGCTCAGCCGCTTCACCCGGTCCGCACACCGCCGCAGGGCGATTTCCCGGAGGGCGGTCAGATTGGGGAGGGTGAAAAAGTTAGCCATGGCACGCTGGGCCTGCTGCTGGCGGTACACCTTGCCGCTTTTCAGCCGCTCCATCAGCTCCTGCGGCTCCACATCCACGATTTCCACCTGATCGGCCCGGTCAAACACTGAGTCCGGGATGCGCTCCCGTACCGTGATGCCGGTAATGGAGGCCACATTGTCGTTCAGGCTCTCAATGTGCTGCACATTGATGGTGGTATAGACATCAATGCCGGCCCGGAGCAGCTCTTCCACATCCTGATACCGCTTCTCGTTCCGGCTGCCCGGGGCGTTGGTGTGAGCCAGCTCATCCACCAGAATCAGCCGGGGCTTGCGCTTGAGCGCCCCGTCCAGATCGAACTCCCGCAGTTCTATCTCGCCGTGGCGCACCTTCCGCACCGGCAGCTGCTCCAGTCCTTCCAGCATCGCCAGCGTTTCCGGACGGGTGTGAGGCTCAATATAGCCAGCCACCACCTCCAGCCCGCTGTGCTGGGCCTCATGGGCGGCCTCCAGCATGGCATAGGTCTTGCCCACACCCGCCGCATAGCCGAAAAAGATTTTCAGCAGACCCCGATGCTCCATTTTTTCTTCCGCCTGAATCCGACGGAGCAGGAGTTCGGGATCTCGTTCATTCACGCCCACAGACAAGGTCTCCTTTGTTCTCAATTTCCAGATTAGGGTCAGTATACACCTTTTCAAATTAAAACGGTATGAGCGGCGCAAACTTTCGTATAAAGATCGTATAAAGACGCACCGCACCCCATCGGGTGCGGTGCGTCTGTTGTCCTGTCCTGTTTTCAGTCAGCCCAACTCGTTCATGGCCTTGGCAATGTCCACATTGACCTCCAGCACATTGACGGTTTCCTCTCCGAACACGCCCAGCAGCTTGCCCTCAGTGTGGTCGGCAACGATCTGCTCCAGCGTGTCCATGGAAAGCCCGGAGGCTTCGGCAATGCCGGGCAGCTGGATGGCGGCAGAGGCAGGGGTGATGTGGGGGTCCAGACCGGAACCGGAGGCCGTCATCAGGTCGGTGGGAATATCCTCCGGCTTCACCTCCGGATTGGCGGTCAGGAAGCGCTTCATGTCCTCCTGCACTCGCTGGGTCAGCAGGGGGTTGGAGGGGCCGTAGTTGGCGGAACCGGAGGCCACGCCGGTAAAGGGCGTGCCGTCGGAGTACACCTTGGCGCCGTCCGCCTGCTCCAGATAGGTATTATAGTGGACGGCGGAGGGTCTGCCCTTCAAAAAGCAGTCCTCAGTGAATTCCTGACCCACAAACCGGGAGCCCACCGGCACGCCGTCGGCCAGCACCAGGCTGCCCTTGGCCTGAGCCGGGAACAGCAGTCCGGACAGGCCGTTCATCAGCAGCGGATAGCCCAAGCCGCAGATCAGCATGAAAATCAGGGTGACAGAAAACGCCTGACCCAAGGGATGAAGCAGCGATTTCAATCGTTCCATTGTGCGTTCCTCCTTGTTAAAGACCGATGGCTGCCAGCAGCGGATGAATCAGCAGGTCGATGAGCTTGATGCCCACAAAGGGGGTAATCACGCCGCCCAGACCGTAGATCATCATATTTCGTGCCAGCATTTTGCCCGAGGACATGGGGCGGTACTTGACGCCCTTCATGGCCAGCGGGATCAGCGCCGGGATAATCAGCGCATTGAAGATCAGTGCCGACAAAATGGCACTGTTGGTGGTGGCAAGTCCCATGATATTCAGCACACCCAGCTGAGGAATGGTCTCCATAAACATAGCCGGGATGATGGCGAAATACTTGGCAATATCGTTGGCGATGGAGAAGGTGGTCAGAGAACCACGGGTGATCAGCAGCTGCTTGCCGATCTCCACCACCTCCAGAATCTTGGTGGGGTCGCTGTCCAAATCCACCATGTTGGCCGCCTCCTTGGCGGCGGTGGTGCCGGAGTTCATGGCAAGGCCCACATTGGCCTGTGCCAGAGCCGGAGCGTCGTTGGTGCCGTCGCCGGTCATGGCTACGATCTTGCCCTCGGACTGCTCCTTCTTGATGACGGCGATCTTGTCCTCCGGCTTGCACTCGGCCACAAAGCCGTCCACGCCGGCCTCCTCCGCAATGGTGGCTGCGGTGAGGGGGTTATCACCGGTACACATGATGGTCTTGATGCCAATGGCACGCAGCCGCTCGAACCGCTCCCGCATACCCGGCTTCACCGTATCCTTCAGATAGATGACGCCCAGAATCTGATGGTCCTTGCAGACCACCAGAGGCGTGCCGCCCAGAGCGGACACCTGCTCCACCTGCTCCCGAAGGTCCGGGGGAATCTTACCGCCCTTTTCCTGCACATAGGTCTGAATGGCGTCGGAGGCGCCCTTTCGGACACTGGTGCCGTTGGACAGGTCCAGACCGCTCATACGGCTCTGTGCCGTAAACTCAAAGAAGGTGGAATCCGTCGGCTCCTCGGTGGTATCTCCCAGCTTGCGTGCCAGCTCCAGCGTGGACTTGCCCTCCGGGGTAGCATCATGGAAGCTGGTCAGAGCCGCACAGCGGATGAGCTCCTGCTTGTCAGCCCCCTGCACCGGCAGGAAGTCTGCCGCAAGGCGGTTACCGAAGGTGATGGTGCCGGTTTTATCCAAAATCATGGTGTCCACATCGCCGCAGGCCTCCACAGCCTTGCCGGACATGGCGATGACATTGAACTGGGTCACCCGATCCATACCGGCAATGCCAATGGCGGAGAGCAGGCCGCCGATGGTGGTGGGAATCAGGCAAACCATCAGAGCAATCAGAGTGGAGGTGGAAAGCTCCACGCCGATGTACTTACCGATGGGATACAGCGTCACAATGACGATCAGGAAGATGATGGTCAGGGACACCAGAAGGGTGTTCAGCGCGATCTCATTGGGAGTCTTTTTCCGGGATGCACCCTCCACCAGAGAGATCATACGGTCCAGAAAGCTGTTGCCCGGATCGGAGGTGATCTCGATTTTCAGCCAGTCGGACACCACGGTGGTGCCGCCGGTGACGGAACAGAAGTCGCCGCCGTTTTCCCGGACCACCGGGGCGGATTCGCCGGTGATGGCGGACTCATCCACCGAGGCAATGCCTTCAATGACCTCGCCGTCGCCGGGGATGATCTCCCCTGCCTTCACCAGCACGACATCGCCCTTCTTCAGCTGGCTGGAGGGGATGGTCGTGGTGGAGCCGTCCCGGTTCAGCACATGGGCTTCGGTGTCCTTTTGGGTCTTTTTCAGGCTGGCGGCCTGAGCCTTGCCCCGGCCCTCCGCCACAGACTCAGCAAAGTTTGCAAACAGCACCGTGACAAACAAAATCACGGTAACGATGATGTTATAGGCCCGGACGCCCTCTCCGCCAAAGAGGTGGGGGAACACGGACAGCAGCAGGGTGACGAAACATCCGATTTCCACCACGAACATGACGGGGTTTTTCATCATGTACCGGGGATTCAGCTTTTTCACGCTGCCCAGCAGCGCTTCTTTCAGCATCTCCGGCGATACACTTTGTTTTTTCCGATGTTGACTCATAGATGTATCCTCCTTAACCCAAAAGCGTCAACTGCTCCGCAATGGGACCCAGCGCCAGTGCCGGGAAGAAGGTAAGTGCGGCAAAAATGTAGACCACAAATACCAGAATAATCGAGAAAGAACCCGTGCCGGTGCGCAGTGTGCCGGCAGACTCGTTGACCTCGTGCTTTTTCATCAGCGAGCCGGCGATTGCCAGCTGGATCACGATGGAGAGGTAGCGTCCGAAGAACATGGCCGCTCCGGTGGTCACATTCCAGAACAGGGTGTTGTCAGCCAGCCCCTCAAAGCCGGAACCGTTGTTGGCCGCCGAGGATGCAAACTCATAGAGCACCTGACTCAATCCGTGGAAGCCCTCGTTGGTCACACCGGCCCGACCGGCGGTGGTGGCAAGGGCGATGGCGGTAAAGGTCAGGATCAGCAGGGGATGGATGATGATGCACAGGGCCGTCAGCTTCATCTCCCGGCCTTCAATTTTCTTGCCCAGATACTCCGGGGTGCGGCCTACCATCAATCCGCAGATGAACACCGCCAGCAGGGCGTACAAAATCATGTTCATGAGACCCACGCCCTTGCCGCCAAAGACCACATTGAGCATCATGTGGAGCATCGCCACAAAGCCGCCCATCGGGGTCAGGGTATCGTGCATATTGTTGACGGTACCGGTGGTGAAGGATGTGGTGACGGTGGTGAAGAGGGCGGACTGTGGCACGCCGAAGCGGACCTCCTTGCCCTCCATGGAGCCTTGGCTCTGGCTCAGACCCACCTCAGCCAAGGCCGGGTTGCCCTGACTTTCTGACCAGAAGCAGAGGCTCAGGCCAATCACAAACAGGATGCTCATGGCGAGGAACACGCTGCGTCCCTCCCGGCCAAACAGCTTTGCGGTAATGCCTTCCCGCTTGTCAGCCAGCACGCTCTGGGGATTTTCCGCCTTGCGGCAGGCTCTGCGGTCCCGGGCCATCTTGCCGAAGGCAATCACGCAGGCACCGGGGAGCAGCATCATGGAATACAGCTCGATGAGGTTGGTAAGAATGGTGGGGTTTTCCATGGGAGTGGCGGAGTTGGCTCCGAAGAAGCCGCCGCCGTTGGTTCCCAAGTGCTTGATGATCTCCAGCGCCGCCACAGGGCCGGTGGCAATCACCTGCTTGGCCCCCCTCCAGCGTATCCACCACGATATTCCCGCTCAGGTTCTGGGGCACGCCCTGCCACACCAGCAGCAGTCCGCCCACAATGGAGAAGGGCAGCAGCACGCGGGTGATGATCCGCACCAGATCGGCGAAGTAGTTGCCCACGCCGGTTTTCGACCAGCCGGTCAGCCCCCGGATGAAGGCGGCACAGGCGGCATAGCCGCTGGCGGCGGATACGAACATCATAAAGGTGATGACCAGCATCTGGGAGAGATAAGTGATGCCGCTCTCTCCGGCGTAATGCTGCAAGTTGGTGTTGGTCATAAAGCTGATGACGGTATTCAGGCTCAGGTCTGCATCCATCGCTCCGACCCCGTTGGGGTTGAAGAACAGCAGTCCCTGAAGCCGCAGCACCAGATAGCTGACCAAAATCATCACGCCGTTGGTGAGCAGAAGCGCCGCAGCGTATTCCTTCCAGCTCATCTGACGCTTTGCGTCAATGTGCCCCACACGGTAAATCACGCCGTCCACCCGATCGAACACCGGGTCGGCGGCGGTGTGCTTGCCGGCAATCAGGTGGTACAGGTATCTGCCCATCGGAATCACCAGAACCAGATAGATGAGGAGCGTCACTACAATTTGAAGCATATGCCTTTCCTCCTCCGTCCCTTAAAATCGCTCCGGATGCACCAGCGCATACACCAGATATGCGCCCAGCACCAGAGCGAGTATCAACAAACCAATCATGTGTTTCTCTCCTTTTATTCCTCTGCTTCGACCTGTCCGAAGCACCATTGCAGTAAACTCAGCACCAGGGCCATTCCGCCCAGCAGCAGGATGAACATCAAAAGATCCATGTTCTCCCCTCACCTCCTAATGCATGCAGTGTAGCATTGCGGATGTAAAAAATGGATAAGCAGCCGTCGGTTTGTATTAGGATCGTATTAAGACCGCACTCAGCCCATCATCAAGCTCATCGGCACGGCGGCGGCCGTCACAGCCAGCGCCACCGTCAGCAGCATCGCCACCGGCACGCCGATGAAAATACCAAAGAAACCAAGCAGCGGATGGCTCAGTGTCAGCTGACGCAGCGCCGTTTTCGGCTGGATTGGATCGAAACGCTTCGTTTTCATGGTCTCTTCCCCCTTCTTGCCCTCATTGTAAGGCGGCGGAAATAAAGTTGGGGAAAGGTAACCGCTGACCGCATTAAGTCAGCATAAGGGAAACGCAAAAAGCACCCCCGGGCAATGCCCCGGGGGTGCTGCTGTTCACACCGGTTCCGTATAAGCCAAGCTGATCCAGCCTGCGCCGGATTTCAGTTTTCCCCAGCGGGTCGAGCCGTTGTAGGACTCGCCCACGATGGTAAATGCCTCGCCACGATGCACCACGGTCGTAATCGGATCGTTTGTGCCGGGGCCGCTGCGCACATTGAGGTTTCCGGCTGTGATCCGAACCAGATAACCCTCCGCAGGAACAGGTGCAGCATCGTCCACCCAGCGGACGCCGGCGGTCTTGCAAATACCCTTGGCAATGCCCTTCGCCGCCTTGGCGGACCAGCCTGCATCCAAAATCTTGGGCACATCGGAAGCACTGTCCATAAAGCCCACTTCAATCAGCACGGAAGGCATACGGGTTTCACGCACCATGTGGAGATTTTTCGCCGCCAGCGGTTCGGCACGGTTGCCGAACTTGCCCACTTCCTGCACGAGGCCTTGATAGATGTTCTTTTGCAGCTCATCCGACTTTGCAGCGTGCTTGCCGTTATACACAAACACCACCGTGCCGCCGCCATTGCCACCGTTGATACCGGCGTTGTGATGGATACTGACGCAATAATCGCAGTGTTCCCCGTTGGCCCTGCCGGAGCGAGCCGACAGAGGCACATCCTGTGCTCCGGTGGGATCGTCCAGCCGCACCACCTCCACGCCGCAGCGTGTCAGGTGGCGAATGACCTCTTCCGCCACACGCTTGTTCAGTGTCCATTCTCTGGTTTCCCCGGCGTCCAGCTGCTTCAGGCAGCGTCGGCCAGAGGTGTGATAGCCGTGTCCGGCATCAATCGCAATTTTCACTGTGCCACTCTCCTTCCTTCTGTGGGGCCGGGTTCTACCTCCGGCAAACCAGCCACACTGGTCAGCAAAGACAGCACACCGGCCAGTGCAGACGCACTGACCACTGCAATCCAGTTGACCTCATCCAGCACCACACTGGTGCCGATGGTGGCTACGGCGGTCTGGGCCACCGTCTTTACTGCACGAATGACCGCCGCCAGCAGCCATGCGTGCCAATTCTCCTTGATTTTTCTCAGTTGACTCATTTTATTCACCTCCCTCGCTCCCTGTGCTTGTTTCGTCTCTTTGGTTCCGTTTTCCACCGTAAGAAGGCATTACGCTCCCTTTTCCAGATCAGACAGCCGGTGATTGATGACTTTGATCTGTTCCTCCACCACCGGCATCCGCTGGGCGAAATGATTGTGCGTCCGCACCTCTCCCGTCAGCGCTTCCAGTCGGCTCTCCATCACTGCCTGATTGGTGCGCATACTGTTCTCCGTGCGGCGATTGCCGGCGGTGACGGAAATCACCGTGCCAAGCAGCGCAAGGCCGCCGCTGATAATCGCAACGAGGATGGTTTCCATCACTTCCACCTCCCAACCGCATGGAATGACACGGTGGGCTGAACCATACCGTTCGTAGTCACTGTGGGACGCATCAGCTGAAACATAGGGGTGTACAGGGTCCGGTCATAACTCTCTCCGGCGGCAACATACAGAACGCAGTCATAATCGGCATCTTCCAAGCTCATGGTGCACACCGGTTTTTCCACAAAGGAAAGCGGATACCGCAGAGGCTGAATTCCCTGCTCCACACTGGAATACATACTTCCCCAAGTCTCCAGCCGCACCGGTAGGAAGGTGTGGGTACACCAGCACTCTGCCAGACCGCTGTTCCACTTCCGCCACATCCAATACTGATCGGAGCCGCTCTCCATCACGAAATCCGCCAGAGGCTCATTCTGAATGGTCATCTGCCCGGTGACAGACAGACTGCGCATCTTCGCCATACCCATGCCCATCTCTGCACCCCAGCCTGTGTGATAGCCTTCCACCACTTCTATCTGAACACAGGCATTCGGACGGGTCGGGTCAATGGTCAGGCGGTACACGCTGTACGGTGGCTCCATGCCGGAAATCATCTTCTGCATGGCCAGCAAATCCACCGAAGTCAATCTGCCGTCCATGTTTACATCATATTTCCGCTTTTCTTCTTCCGAGAGATTGACAACGCCCAAAATTCCCTGCTGTGCCCGTTCAACATCTGCCTGGGTAAATTTGGGGTAATCGTGCCGATACTCTGCGGACAGGGCGTGGCTGGACATGGTGAGTCCGCCCACGGTACCGGAGGTGGCAACCAGTTCTCCCGTGTCCGCATCCGCCCGGAGAACGATCTCCCCATTGGGGCGGCGCACCAGAATGGTCCGGGCTTGCAGCACATCGGTCTGCAGCCGTTTCAGTTCGGCTTCGGTGGCTTCCAGCTGCTCTGCGTACACCTTCTGGAACCGTCCCACCTCCACCTTCAGACCGTTGACGGCCTGAGAAACGGTTTGGGCAGAGCCTGCCTTGGCCTCCGCCACTCTGGCTCGCACCATGGTGCGGAAACCGCCGTCAAAGGTGTAGGTCACCTGCAGCACCGGCATGGTGTAGGTCTGATCCCGGCTGTCGGTAATCCGGAGCAAATCTCCCGGGTCCAGCCACATCCCGTCGGGCAGTTCCACCTGACCCGGGCGGAAGGCAGTCTTTTGCCACTGTTTCCACACCCGGTCAAAGGCGGACTGGGTCATGGTACCCTGCAATTTGAGGCCCTGCTGCATTCCTTCCAGCTGGGCCTCGTAGACTTCTTTTCCGTCCTTGACCTCCAGCATACCCAGCAGATAGTCTGTCTCGTCCACCTGCAGCTTGGACTGATAATAGTCCTCAATGCCCAGCGGACACACATCTCCGCTCCAGCCGCCCAGACGGAGGTTTCCACGGCGGTCAATGCCAGCGTTGCCGCCGCACAGCAGTGCCAGCTCCGCCAAAAGGGCTCGCATGGTCTTTTCCTCCACCGTGAGAAGGGCGTCTGCCGGCAGAACCACCTCCGGCACGGCAAAGCCATTCCGGCGGCAGATTTCCTGCAAAACCGTCTTTGCCGGGAGCTGTCCGGTGCCGCCGTAGAACTCCTCCAGTGCTTCCCCGATGGCGTCCCGTCCGGAAAGGGTCCAGCGGTCGTCGTCGATTTCCCTTCGGACCGAGGTCAGGGTGAACCGGCCCACCGGAACCCGCTCCGTGACCCCGCGAAGTCCGATTTCCAGCCGCACCGGCTCCCCTCGCTTGAGCGGCAGGGTTTTCCCCTGCACCGTGGCCTTCCACTCCCCGGCACAGGCACTGCCCAAGGTAAACTGCTCGCCGCCCCAGCTGAGGGTCACGATGCAGTCATCCACCTCGATGGAATGCTGCCGACCGACCACCCAGACCTGAAAGGGCTCCTGCCCCATACGGTTCAAAAATGCCTTTGAGGGTGTATACATCTCCCCTCACCTCATTTCTCGATAAAGTTGACGGACACGGCGGTGGCCCAGCGTTTTCCGTCCTCCCAGCTGTACTGACTGAAGCTGGGGGCGGAAAAATAGCCGGTGATGGTGTGGCTTTTGCCGTCGATGCCCGGGTAGGTGCAGGTGGTAAACCCCTTGCCGCAGACGGCGGCTTTGATTGCCGCCGCCTGTGACCAGCTCAGGGTGTTCCAGCTGAACTTGATCTTCGCCTTCGTAGCCACTCGGGTGCCCACCATGCTGCCGGCGGCGTTGCGCCCGGTGTTGGCGCTCCAAATTTCCTCGTAGCTCTCCACGACGCCGCCGTTTGCTTTGGGAGGGGGCATTTCCACGCCGCCAAACGATACATAATACATGGATTCTCCCTCCTTTCTTAAATATAGATGGGGCTGACTCCGGTGCGTCGGGTGATGGCGTTGATGGAGTCCACCACCGCCTCGCCCAGCTTCTCGCCGCCGATATAGACCGGGACGGTGATGCTGCCGGACATACCCATATGCTCCTGCAGCTTGCCCGCCATCACTTCCATCCACTCCGTGTTGTTCTCCAGCGGAACCACCGCCTCGGTGCCGGCCTCGCCCAGCATAGTGAGGGTGGCGTTTCGGAACACGCCGCCTCGGGCGGCAAAGGAAATACTGGGCCAGCCGCTGAGTCCCAGCGCACGGTAGACCGCTCGCTTTACACCACTGACCGCAGGGTTAAAGGTCACCCTCAGTGAAAGGATCTTGCCAACCCAGCCCCGGCGGAACTGGGACCAGAGGGTTTCGGCGCTGTTTTTCAGGGTGTTCACCACACTGACCGCACGGCTGCCCCAGCCG
>JAHHSJ010000057.1 GCA_020025295.1 Oscillospiraceae bacterium
AGGCTCCTGCGAAGTTCTCTACTCGCAAGTACAACCGCTGCAAGATCTGCGGCCGCCCCCACGCTTATCTGCGTGACTACGGTGTCTGCCGTATCTGCTTCCGTGAACTGGCCTATAAGGGTGAGATTCCCGGTGTGCGCAAGGCTTCTTTCTAATTGAAATTTATTTCAAAAAATTAGAAAAAAGGCTTTTCATCAGAACATTTTTCTGATAAAATAGGCGTGTTGTTCCCGAGGGTGGATATTCCACCCTCGGTTGAGCAGCGCTCGGAAACATTTGTTTCCCACTGACGTAGTAACCGTGAGTTTTTGATATGGAACTCTGGTGATAATCGGATGGCGAAAGGTCATGAGCAATTGGGCACCATGCAAGAGCAGACTGCTCCATTGGCCATGATACCTCGCTGCCGCAGCGGCTCAAATGAGACGCAACTCTAAAAATAGGAGGAATTTTCCATGCATATCACCGATCCTGTTGCGGATATGCTGACCCGCATCCGCAACGCAAACAGTGCTAAGCACGACACTGTCGATGTTCCTGCATCCAACATGAAGAAGAGCATTGCTCAGATTCTGCTGGACGAGGGCTACATCAAGAGCTTCAATGTGGTAGAAGATGGCCTGCAGGGCATGATTCACATCACTCTGAAGTACAACGCCGGCAAAGAGAAGGTCATCACTGGCCTGCGCCGCGTTTCCAAGCCCGGCCTGCGCGTTTATGTTGGCGCCGATGAGCTGCCCCGCGTGCTGCGTGGTCTGGGTATCGCAATCATCTCTACGTCCAAGGGCGTCATGACCGACAAGAAGGCTCGCGAGCTGCATGTCGGCGGTGAAGTCCTGGCATTCGTCTGGTAAGGAGGGTATCTAACAATGTCTAGAATTGGCAGAATGCCCATTACCGTTCCCGCTGGCGTGACTGTTACCATCGCTGACGGCAACGTGGTGACCGTTAAGGGTCCCAAGGGCGAACTGACTCGCGCACTGCGCGCCGAGATGATCATCAATCAGGAAGGCAACACGATCACCGTGAATCGTCCTTCCGATGACAAGCTGCATCGCAGCCTGCACGGTCTGACCCGTACTCTGCTCAACAACATGATCATCGGTGTTACCGACGGTTACAAGAAAGAGCTGGAAGTCAACGGCGTTGGTTACCGTGTTGCCAAGGAGGGCAAGAACCTGGTCATGAACCTGGGCTTCTCTCATCAGGTGATCGTTCCGGAGATCGAGGGCATCAACATTGAAGTCCCCGCTCCCAATAAAATCATTGTCAACGGCTGCGACAAGCAGATCGTCGGTCAGTTCGCTGCCGAGATCCGCGAGAAGCGTCCTCCCGAGCCTTATAAGGGCAAGGGCATCAAGTACGTTGATGAAGTTATCCGTCGTAAGGTCGGTAAGACCGGCGCTAAGAAGTAAGGAGGTGTGCCGTTATGATTAAGAGACCGAATACCAATGCTCAGCGTCTGAAGCGCCACAAGCGCGTCCGCGCTAAGATCTCCGGCACCCCCGAGATGCCGCGTCTGAATGTTTTCCGCAGCGAAGCCAACATCTATGCTCAGGTCATCGATGATGTCAATGGCGTGACCCTGGCTTCCGCTTCTTCCCTGGATAAGTCCATCGCTGGTTACGGCGGCAACGTTGCTGCTGCTGCAGAGGTGGGCAAGCTGATTGCCGAGCGTGCCAAGGCTAAGGGTATCGAGAACGTGGTATTTGACCGCGGTGGTTACCTGTACCACGGCCGTGTTCAGGCTCTGGCCGAAGGCGCCCGCGAAGGCGGCCTGAAATTCTAAGGAAGGAGGAACGAAAAACATGCCTAGATTTGAAAGAGAACAGAGCGAATTTATCGAGAAGGTCGTTTACCTGAACCGTGTTTCCAAGACGGTGAAGGGCGGCCGTGTTATGAAGTTCTCCGCCCTGGTCGTCGTTGGCGACGGTAAGGGTAAGGTTGGCTATGGCCTGGGTAAGGCTGCAGAAGTCCCCGAGGCTATCCGTAAGGGTATCGAAGCCGCCAAGAAGAACATGATCACCGTGACTCTGTCCGGAACCACCGTTCCTCATGAGACCATTGGTGAGGCTGGTGCTGGCCGCGTGCTGATGAAGCCCGCTGCTCCCGGTACCGGCGTGATCGCCGGCGGCGCTGTCCGTGCTGTCGTCGAGGCCGCAGGCATTAAGGATATTCGTACTAAGTGCCTGCGTTCCAACAACCCCAACAATGTCGTCGCCGCTGCTTTCCAGGGTCTGAAGAATATGCGTGGTCCTGAAGAGTTTGCCCGCATCCGTGGCAAGAGCGTCGAAGAGATCGTGGGTTAAGGAGGCGCTGAACATGGCAAACTTGAATATTAAGCTCGTCAAGAGCCTGAATGGCCGTCTGGAAAAGCAGATTGCCACCGCACATTCCCTGGGCCTGCGCAAGATCGGTGACATGACCGTGCAGCCCGATAACGACCAGACCCGCGGCAAGATCGCCAAGATCGGCTATATGCTGCAGGTCACTGAAGTGAAATAAGGAGGCACGGAATTATGAAACTGAGCGAACTGTCTCCCGCTGAGGGCTCTGTCCGCGAGGCATATCGTAAGGGCCGTGGCGCTGGCTCCGGCAACGGTAAGACCGGCGGTCGTGGACACAAGGGCCAGAAGGCCCGCTCTGGCGGCAAGGTCCGCGTGGGCTTTGAAGGCGGTCAGATGCCTCTGGCACGCCGTATCCCCAAGCGCGGCTTCAACAACATCTTTGCTAAGCCCCTGGAGGTTATCAACCTGAACGCCCTGAACGCTTTTGAGGATGGCGAAACCGTCACCGCTGAGGCTCTGCTGGCTAAGGGAATTCTCTCCAAGTGTGAGTATGGTTACAAGGTCCTTGGTAACGGCAAGGTTACCAAGAAGGTTCATGTGGAAGCTTCTGCTTTCTCCGCTTCTGCCAAGGAGGCTATCGAGGCAGCAGGCGGAAAGGCCGAGGTGAAGTAACGTGATCCAGACCATTCGCAAAGCCTGGGGCGTCCCCGAGCTGCGGAAGAAGATCATCTTCACCCTTTTGATTCTGCTGATCTTCCGGATCGGTAATGCCATTACGGTTCCCTATATCAACACCATTGCGCTGAAAGCGCAGCTGGATGCTATGGGAAGCACGTACTTTGGCCTGCTGAACACCATGAGCGGTGGCGCTTTCGCAATGGCGACCGTCTTTGCTCTGAGCATTCAGCCCTATATTAACAGCTCCATTATCATTCAGCTGCTGACCGTTGCCATTCCTTCTCTGGAACGACTGGCACGCGAAGGCGGTGAGGAAGGCCGTAAGAAAATCCAGTCCATCACTCGTTATGCGACTGTGGCCATTGCCATTCTGCAGTCTTTCGGTTATTATGTGATGATGAAGCGTTACGATCTGCTGCAGCCCGGTGCCGAAGGCATCTGGCCCGCACTGGTTATTATCGTGACTTTGATTGCCGGTTCCTCTTTTGTGATGTGGATGGGTGAGCAGGTCAACGAGTTCGGCGTTGGTAATGGTATTTCCATCATCCTGTTTGGTGGTATTCTGGCTCGAGTCCCCAGCATGATCGGCGGCATGATTCAGGGCGTGAAGCTGTGGTCTGTCGTTAACAAGGGTGGCATGAAAGCAGAAGATGCTGCTCTTTATGGTGGTCCGATTGCTCCTTGGGCTGTGGCTCTTCTGGTGGTCGGCATTCTGGCTTTGATTATCTTCATCGTGTTCATCAATGATGCTGAGCGTCGCATTCCGGTGCAGTATGCAAAGCGTCAGGTTGGCCGTAAGATGTATGGCGGCCAGAGCAGCAATCTGCCCATGAAGGTGAATATGTCCGGCGTTCTGCCCATCATCTTCGCCCAGAGCATTGCTTCTTTGCCCATCACCATTTGGAGTTTCATCGGTGTTCCTGCAGAGGGCACGGTGTCCTACTCTGTTTACAAGGCCATTGATACGCAGTCTGTTATCTATATGGTAGCATACTTTATCATGATCATCGGCTTCAGCTATTTCTATTCCAGTATTCAGTTTAATCCTGTTGAGATTGCCAATAACTTGAAGAAGCAGGGCGGCTTCGTTCCGGGCTTCCGTCCCGGCAAGCCCACCGTGGACTTCATCAAGAAGGTTCTGAATAAGATTACACTGTTCGGTGCCATTTATCTGGGTATTGTGGCAATTTGCCCCCTGATTGTGGGTAAAGTGGTCGGTAATTCCAGCGTTGCGATTGGTGGTACGTCTGTTATCATCGTCGTTGGTGTCGCTTTGGAGACTGTAAAGGCTCTGGAGTCTCAGATGCTGATGCGTCAATATAAAGGCTTCTTGGAATAAGAAAGAAGGCAGTTATGAAACTGATTTTACTGGGTGCCCCCGGTGCCGGTAAAGGTACACAGGCTGAAATCCTGTGTAAAGAGCTGAAGATCCCCACCATTTCCACTGGCAACATCCTGCGCGCTGCTATTAAGGCGGGTACCGAAATCGGAAAGCAGGTTGAAGCTTATATGAACGCCGGTAAGCTGGTTCCGGATGATGTGATTATCAGCATCATTCAGGATCGAGTGAAAGCAGATGACTGCAAAAACGGCTATATCCTGGACGGTGTGCCTCGCACAATCGCTCAGGCAGAAGCTTTGGAAAAAGTGGGAATTGAGTTTGACAATGTGATCTCCATTGAGATCTCTGACGAGACCATTATGGATCGCATGAGCGGTCGTAGAGTCTGCGAAACCTGCGGAGCCAGCTACCATTTGGTGGCTGTGCCTCCCAAGGTTGCAGGCGTATGCGACAAGTGCGGCGGCAAACTGATTCAGCGTCATGACGATGAACCCGAGACGGTCAAAGAACGTCTTGAGGTATATCACAGGGAGACTGAACCCTTGAAGGACTTCTATAAGAAGCGCGGTCTCCTGAAAACTGTAGAGAACCAACCCACTGTGGCGGAAACCTCCGAGGTTATCCTCCGCGCGATAGGGAGATGAAGAGATGATTACTCTGAAATCAGCCCACGAGATCGATTTGATGCGCCGAGCTGGAAAAATTACCGCGGCTGCCCGTGCCTTGGCAGGGGATATGGTAAAACCCGGCGTGACAACCCATGAGATCGACAAAGCGGTGGAACATTTCATCCGCTCACAGGGCGCAGTTCCGTCATTCCTCAATTATTATGGCTATCCGGCCAGCGTCTGCATCAGCGTCAACGATGTAGTCATCCACGGTATTCCCGATAATCGGGTGCTGCAGGAAGGCGATATTGTGAGCGTAGATGTGGGAGCGTACATTGGAGGATATCACGGTGACTGTGCAGCAACCTTCACCTGCGGCAAGATTACTCCGGAAGATCAAGATCTGATCGATGTGACCAGACAGAGCTTCTTCGAGGGAATCAAGTTTGCGAAAGAAGGTTGTCGGTTGCAGGATATCTCTGCAGCAATCCAAACCTATGTGGAAAGCCATGGCTACGGAATTGTGCGTGAATATGTCGGTCACGGAATCGGCACGGAAATGCATGAAGCTCCTGAGGTGCCCAACTTCGGAAAAAGTGGGCGTGGACCGCGGCTTCTGCGTGGTATGACTATTGCAATCGAACCCATGGTGACAGCAGGTTCTCCTTCCATCTATCAGTTGAGCGACGGCTGGACTGTCAAAACACTGGATGGAAAGAACGCAGCGCACTATGAAAATACGATCCTGATTACAGACGGTGAGCCTGAAATTTTGACGGCTCCTGCCATTTAAGAAGAAACGTATGGAAATTGCAAAATCAAATATTGTTCGATCCGATGCAGGCAGGGACAAAGGGAAACTATTTGTGGTGCTTGCAGTGGAAGGAGAGTTCCTTCTGCTTGCGGATGGAAAATCCAGAAAAGTTGAGAATCCGAAGCGCAAAAAGCGCAGACATGTGCTGTTTGTTTCGGCGGAAGAAACTCGACTTTCCGAAAAAATAATTAACAACGAGAAGATCACCAACAGTGAACTTCGAAGGACTCTCGCAATTTTCCGCGAGGAAGTCCAGCCGGACCAGGAGGGATAACGTTTGGCAAAATCCGATATGATCGAAGTGGAAGGTGTTGTGGTGGAAGCACTGCCCAACACGACGTTCCAGGTTGACATTGGAAATGGACACACGATTCTGGCACATATTTCCGGAAAACTCAGAATGAATTTCATCAGGATTCTGCCCGGCGATAAGGTTACGGTGGAGATGTCCCCGTATGATCTGACCCGTGGCCGGATCACCTGGCGCAGTAAATGAGTGACCAGGCGAAAGTCAAATGACACAAACCGCTGAAAGGAAGGTTTAGAACTATGAAGGTAAGACCGTCCGTGAAGCCCATGTGCGAAAAGTGCAAGGTTATTCGCCGCAAAGGCCGTATCATGGTCATTTGTGAGAACCCCAAGCATAAGCAGAGACAGGGCTAACATTAAATTGGAGGTGCTTTAAGAGTATGGCACGTATTGCCGGTATTGACCTGCCGAAGGATAAGCGTATTGAGATCGGCCTCACTTATATCTACGGCATTGGCAGAAAGAGCGCTCAGGACATCCTGGAGAAGACTGGTGTCAACCCTGACACCCGCGTGAAGGATCTGACTGACGCTGATGAGCAGAAGCTGCGTGACGCTATCGAAGACTACGTCGTCGAGGGCGATCTGCGCCGTCAGACTGCTCTGGATATTAAGCGTCTGACTGAGATTGGCTGCTATCGCGGTGTTCGTCATCGCAAGGGCCTGCCCGTCCGCGGCCAGCGCAGCAAGACCAACGCAAGAACTCGCAAGGGTCCCAAGAAGACCATTGCTAACAAGAAGAAGTAAGGAGGGAGAACGAAAATGGCAGTAGCAAAGTCTGGCGGTAAGAAAGTTATCCGCCGTCGTCGCGAAAAGAAGAACATTGAGCGTGGCCAGGTCCATATCCGTTCTTCTTTCAACAACACCATGGTGACTGTCACTGATACTCAGGGCAACGCCATTTCCTGGGCTTCCTCCGGCGGACTGGGTTTCCGCGGAAGCAAGAAGTCCACTCCTTTTGCAGCACAGACTGCAGCAGAAACTGCTGCCAAGGCTGCAATGGAGCATGGCCTGAAGACTGTTGAAGTTTTCGTCAAGGGTCCCGGCCAGGGCCGCGAAGCCGCTATCCGCGCACTGCAGGCTGTGGGTCTGGAAGTGACCATGATCAAGGACGTCACTCCCATCCCCCACAATGGCTGCCGTCCCCCGAAGCGTCGTCGCGTGTAATCGAAAGAGGAGGTAACAAGCAATATGGCAAAGAATATGCAGCCCGTTGCCAAGCGTTGCAAGGCTTTGGGCATCTCTCCTGCTGAGATGGGTTATGCGAAGAAGACCACCAACCGCAATCCCGGCGGCCAGATGCGCAGAAAGAAGAGCGAGTACGGCCTTCAGCTCAACGAGAAGCAGAAGGTTAAGTTTATCTACGGTATTCTGGAGAAGCAGCTGCGTTCTTATTTCAAGACCGCTATGGTCGCTCCCGGCAAGACCGGTGATAACATGATGGTCCTGATTGAGCGTCGTTTGGACAACGTTGTCTATCGTCTGGGCTTCGCCCTGACCCGCCGTCAGGCTCGTCAGCTGGTGAACCACGGTCATTTCACCGTCAATGGCAAGAAGGTCAACATTCCTTCTTATCTGGTGAAGGAAGGCGATGTGATCGAGGTTGCTGAGCGTAGCCGCTCCTCCGAGATCTTCAAGCGCCTGTTGGGTCAGGATGCTCCCGTGACTCTGCAGCCCGCTTGGCTGGAGCGCGAGAAGAACGAGCTCAAGGGCAAAGTTTCCCACCTTCCCGCCCGCGAGGAGATCGACACTGCTGTTGAGGAGCAGCTGATCGTTGAGTTGTATTCCAAGTAATTGGAGGATACCCTCGAGGATGACAGGAACCATTCGGCGGCCTGAGTCCATTATGGCCGCGCAACAATGATGAAGGAGGGTAACTGCATGATCGAAATTGAAAAGCCCCAGATTGAATGCGTTGAGGCACCCGGTGAAGAAACCTACGGTAAATATATCGTAGAGCCTCTGGAGCGCGGATATGGCACGACTCTGGGCAACGCGCTTCGTCGCGTACTGCTTTCCTCTTTGCCGGGCACCGCTCCGACTACCATCAAGATCGCCGGTGTTCAGCATGAGTTTTCCACCATTCCTGGTGTGAAGGAAGACGTGACGGAGATCGTTCTAAATGTGAAAGGTCTCTTAACCAAGCTGCACAGTGAAACTGTGAAGACGGTCTATATCGAGGCTGTGGGCCCCTGTGTTGTCACTGCCGGCGATATTAAGTCCGATGGTGAGGTTGAGGTCTTGAACCCCGATATGCACATTGCTACCCTGGATAATGGTGCAACTCTGAATATGGAGATCACCCTGTCTCATGGCCGCGGCTATGTGCCCGCTGACCGCAATAAGCCCCAGCAGAACGTGATCGGCACGATCGCTGTGGACTCCATTTATACTCCGGTGTATAAGGTAAACTACACCGTGGAACCCACCCGCGTGGGGGCCTCCAGTGACTTCGATAAGCTGACGCTGGAAGTCTGGACCGATGGCACCATCTCTGCCCGTGACGCTGTGTCTCTGGGCGCAAAGATCCTGTGCGACCACTTCACCCTCTTTACGGATCTCTCTGAAACCGTGGGCAGCAAGCCCACTGTGGTGGAGAAGGCTGAAGCTCAGCGCGACAAGGTTCTGGAGATGACCATTGAGGAACTGGACCTCTCTGTCCGTAGCTTCAACTGCCTGAAGCGTGCCAACATCAACACTGTTGAGGACTTGATTTCCAAGACCGAAGACGAGATGATGAAGGTTCGTAATCTGGGCCGTAAGTCTCTGGAAGAGGTCATCAATAAGTTGGCTATGATGGGTCTGCATCTGGCTGACGAAGAAAATAACTGATTCCATACCGTGGGAAAATTCCCCGGTTGACCAAAATCCTGATAAGGAGGAAACCGAAATGCCCGGAACTCGTAAGCTTGGCAAGACTACTGACGCACGTAAGGCTATGCTGCGCCAGCAGGTCACGGATTTCCTGGACAACGGCAAGATGGAGACTACCGTCACCCGTGCCAAGGAGATTAAGCCCGTGGCTGAGAAGATGATCACTCTCGGCAAGAAGAATGACCTGGCTGCTTATCGTCAGGCCATGAGCTTCATTACTCGTGAAGACGTTTGCCAGAAGCTGTTCAAGGAGATTGCTCCCAAGTACGCAGAGCGTAACGGCGGTTATACCCGCATCATCCGCACCGGCGTTCGCCGCGGCGATGCTGCTGAAACCGCTATCATTGAGTTGGTGTAATTGACTCACTGATCGATAAAAACCCTTTGTCCCGCATGTTGGGACAAAGGGTTTTTCTTTTCAATTTGGTCCGCCTGTAGTATACTGGTAAAAAAGAAAGGGGGGTATGCCTGATGCAAAAAGTGCGTTGCTATGAATGTGGGAAACGATATGATTTTGATGTAGATGATTTCTGCCCACGGTGTGGAGCATTTACATTGCCAACGCAGAAAACTGCTGAAAAACAGCAATCTGCTGCTATGCAGACAGATGGAACCCGAGGGAGAAGTTCTGGTCTGCATGCCAAGCGCCAAAAAGAACACGGAGAATCGGAAGGTGTGTCGTTGAAGGCAGCAAGCGGGCAGAAAGCGCAGAAGCCATTTGCACAGAAACTCTATGACCTGAATCCTGCTAAACAGGATGGAAGGAACCCCCCAGGTATGGAATTATTTGACACCATAAATGATTGGGTCGAAAAAGCGCTGGAACTCGTTCATGATTGGGATCATACTTAAAAAGTGCTGTGTGAATCACACAGCACTTTTTCAAAATTTGTCAGCAGTATTTTGAGAAAATTCGCATAAACTAGGTCTGAAATCTGTGGAGGGAATGGAGCCAGATGTGGAAACAACGGATCCTTTTTTTAAGTATTTCCGGCCTGTTACTGGTGCTGGTGAATGGAGTAAAGCCTGTGATGCAGGCGGATGGGTCAGCAGAGATACCTGCGGAAACCAAGTATGTTGCGCTGACATTTGATG
This sequence comes from Oscillospiraceae bacterium, assembly GCA_020025295.1. Classification (GTDB taxonomy): domain Bacteria; phylum Bacillota; class Clostridia; order Oscillospirales; family Oscillospiraceae; genus UMGS1766. The sequence goes on from JAHHSJ010000057.1 coordinate 10,008, forward strand.
ATGGCCCAAGGAGCGGAACAACGGATCGCCTTTTGGATGGCTTAAAGGAGCGTGGAGCCAGTGCCACTTTTTTTGTGGTGGGGGAACAGGCGCAGGAGCAGACGGATTTGCTCCGGCGGATGCAGGAGGAAGGGCATCAGGTGGGGAATCATACCTGGAGTCATGTGAATCTGAAAGAAATTCCTCAGGAATCAGCTTTGAGAGAAGTTGAGCAATGCCAGACCCTTTTGGAAAAGACACTGGGGCAAAAAAACTATTGGCTGCGGCCACCTTATGGACAGACAACTGCAGCGGCAAGAGAAAAAATTCCGTATCCCATGGTGCAGTGGTCTGTGGATCCAAGAGATTGGGAAAGCCGGAATACGGAGCAGGTGATTCATGCGGTAGAAACGGAAGTTCAGGCCAATAGTATTATTTTGCTGCATGATATTTATCCGACCTCGGTGGATGCAGCCCTTCAGATTGTTGAGGATCTGGAACAGCAAGGATACTGGTTTGTGACGGTGGAGGAACTGATGCAGCTCAACGGGATTTCCGTGGAAGCCGGACAAGTGTATCACAGCGGAAATAAAGCATAAAAAAAGAAACGCCTAAAAGGGCGTTTCTTTTTTATTGGGCTTAACCCAAGATCAACAGAATCAGGGTGAGAATCAGGAATGCAGCACCAATCCACTTGGTAGCGCGAGCCAGCTTTGCATCCAAAGTCTTGGCCTTGTTCTTGGCCAGAAAAGAATCAGCCACGCCGCCGATTGCGCCGGACAGACCAGCACTCTTGCCAGACTGAACCAGAACAGCGAAAATGATTGCCAGACCGCACAGCAGCTGCAGAATCGTAATAAAAAGCTTCATAACGGACAACCTCCAAAAAATTCACGCATAATCGTGCATATTTAAATACTTCACGGAAATCTATACTACCATAGTTTCTTTGTGTTTTCAAGGGTTTTTACAAAAAAAGAGGCATGTTTACAGAGAAAAGATCTTTGAAAAAGTTTTTAAAAAATGGAACAATTGTTTGCGCTTTGCTGATGAATATGATATAATCAATTTAAACAAGTTATGAAGAACAGCAGTGTGCAGGAGGTTTTGTATGGCTGAGTTGACCCATATGCAGAAGAAAATTTATGAGTATATTGCATCCTGCATTCGCAATCAGGGGTATCCGCCATCTGTCCGTGAAATTGGCGAAGCAGTAGGATTGAAGTCCCCCTCCACGGTGCATTTTCATTTAAAGCATCTGGAAGAAGCAGGTGTAATTGAAAAAGGAGCAGGAAAAGGGCGTGCTATTACATTGACAGCGGCACCGACTTCGGAAGACCGCGTACCCATCGTGGGTAATGTGGCAGCCGGAAGTCCGATTCTGGCTGAAGAGTGTATTGAAGATTACTTGACCTTTGATACCGGGGGTCATCGTGATGAATATTTTGCACTGCGAGTGCGCGGTGAGTCTATGCTGAATGCAGGTATTTTGCCGGATGATCTGGTGGTGGTTCGCCGTCAGCAGGAGGCGAATAGCGGGGAGATTGTGGTGGCGATGATTGAGAATGAAGCGACTGTGAAGCGGTTTTCCAACCAGAACGGTCAGATTTGGCTACTGCCGGAAAACGAGAATTATTCCCCAATCGACGGCACTTATGCGCAGATTTTGGGAAAAGTAGCAGCAGTGGTTCGGAAGTATTGACCGAGATATGATAAAGACAGGAGTGTGGAATTCCACACTCCTGTTTCTATTTTTTGGAAGTATGTGCAGATGATGATTCCATACCAATGCGCAGTTTTTCCAAAGCTTTTTTTTCAATGCGGGATACATAGCTGCGGCTGATTCCGAAAGAGGAAGCAACTTCACGCTGTGTC
>JAHHSJ010000058.1 GCA_020025295.1 Oscillospiraceae bacterium
ATAGAGCGGTGTAAATCCGCAGAGCCCCATTATAGTGAAAAAGAGGAAAGTAGTCAAATTTCGACAAAAAAGAAAGGGGTGCAGAGAGAATTATCAGTGACAATTAGAAAAGACTATGATATAATGACGGGGCAAAATGCTCAGAAAAGGAGATTCATTATGGGCAGATATTTTGGAACAGATGGATTCCGTGGTGAAGCCAATGTCAATCTGACGGTGGAGCACGCCTATCGTGTGGGGCGGTTTTTGGGCTGGTACTACGGAAAGCGCTTGAATAAGAAAGCACGGGTGCTGATTGGTAAGGACACCCGCCGTTCCAGCTATATGCTGGAGGATGCACTCAGCTGTGGCCTGACGGCATCCGGAGCGGATGTGTGTCTGCTCCATGTCACCACCACTCCCAGCGTGGCATATGTGACCCGCACCGAGGATTTTGACTGCGGCGTGATGATTTCTGCAAGCCATAATCCCTATTACGATAACGGCATCAAGCTCATCAACGAGCGTGGTGAGAAGATGGAACAGGAAACCATCGATCAGGTGGAGGCTTATCTGGACGGAGAGCATGAGGAAGTGCCTTATGCGGTCCGGGATGAGTTGGGCTCTACTTATGACTATGCCGCCGGACGCAACCGCTATGTGGGTTACCTCATCAGCCTTGCTACCCGTTCCTACCGTGGTATGCGGGTGGGCTTGGACTGTGCCAACGGCAGCTCTTGGATGATTGCCAAGAATGTGTTCAACGCATTGGGTGCCAAGACCTATGTGATCCATGACGAACCGGACGGACTGAACATCAATCTGGACTGCGGTTCCACCCATGTGGAGTCCCTTCGGGAGTTGGTGCTCAGTGAGCATCTGGACATCGGCTTCGCCTTTGACGGCGACGCGGACCGCTGCATCGCTGTGGACGAAAACGGCAATGTAGTAGACGGCGATCTCATTATGTATCTCTGCGCAGCTTATATGCGTGAGCACGGTCAGCTGGCCAATAATACGGTGGTCACGACCGTCATGTCCAATTTCGGCCTTTATAAGGCTCTGGATGCTGCCGGAATTGATTATGAAAAGACTGCCGTGGGCGATAAGTATGTCTATGAAGATATGCTGGCCAACGGTCACCGCATCGGCGGCGAGCAGTCCGGTCATATCATCTTCAGCCAGTACGCCACCACCGGTGACGGTATTTTGACCGCAATCAAGGTGATGGAAGCCGTTCTGGAGAAGAAAATGCCCCTGAGTGAGCTGGTGGCGCCGGTGCGTATCTATCCTCAGGTGCTGAAGAATATCCGGGTCCGCAGCAAGCCGGAGGCACAGAACGATCCTGTTGTGCAGGAAGCCGTTCAAGCCGTGGCGGAAACCTTGGGAGATACCGGTCGCATTCTCGTTCGGGAAAGCGGAACGGAGCCGCTCATCCGTGTGATGGTGGAGGCAGAAACGCTGGAAGAGTGCGAAACGCATGTGGAAAGTGTCCTCAAGGTGATTCGTGCGCAGGGCCACGCAGTGTAATCAAAAAAAGAAGGCATGGTGAAAACCATGCCTTCTTTTTGGGCTTAAAGGCCCATTGCGTCGGACAGATCCTCCACGGCCTCGGAAAAGACCTTGAAGGCGTGCTTTGCCTTTTTCTTCATGGGATTCTTCTTCATGGGAGCGCAGGCGACGCCGATGGCGGTGCCTGCAGCCAGACCGATGCCGATGCCCTTCATCAACTGCTTGTTATTCATAAGTCACCCTCCTTTTCAAGTGCAAATGTATCTTGCCCAGTTCGTGAAAAAACATGAAAAAAATTTGATTTGAAACAGGGGATGGATTATAATAGTAAAAGAGAAATTCTGTGCATTCATAAGTGCGCAGTAAGGTCATAGAGTATGAAAAACGATAAGGAGCGATAAGTAATCATGAAATTATTGATTAAAAACGGAACCTTGATCGATCCTGTTCTGGAAACCATGCAAAAGACGGATATTCTCGTTGAGGATGACCTGATTTCTGCCATTGGTGAGGGATTGGAGGATGCGGAAGCACGGGTCATTGACGCCGAAGGCTGTGCCATCAGCGCCGGACTCATTGATATGCATGTCCACTTCCGTGATCCCGGATTTACTTATAAGGAGGATATTATTTCCGGCTCTCATGCGGCAGCCCACGGTGGTTTTACCACAGTGACCTGTATGCCCAATACGAAGCCCACCATTGATACCCCTGAGTGGGTCAAGTATGTGTATGACCGGGCCGAGGAGGGAAGCGGTATCCATGTCCTTCCCATCGCTGCCGTCTCCAAGGGACAGCTGGGCGAGGAGCTGACCGATGCGGAAGCACTGAAAAAGGCCGGAGCGGCGGCTCTTTCCGATGACGGCCGTCAGGTGATGAATGCCAATCTGATGCGTGACGCACTGATCTGCGCCAGCCGTCAGAACATGGTGATCCTCTCTCACTGTGAGGACGAGAACATGGTGAAAAACTATGCCGTCAACGAGGGACGCATTTCCCGTCAGCTGGGTCTGCCCGGTCGTCCTGCCATCGCAGAGGAACTGATGGTGATGCGGGATGCCATGCTGGCAGAGGAAACCCAGAGTGCGGTGCATATCTGCCATATTTCTACCGGCAAAGCCGTGGACATCGTCCGTAAATTCAAGAAAAAGGGCGTTAAAATCACCTGTGAAACCTGCCCCCAGTACTTTACCCTGACCCACAGCGAGGTGCTGACGCAGGGTGCTGCCGCCCGTGTGAATCCGCCCCTGCGGAACACCCGTGATATGCAGGCTGTGCTGGAAGGCGTCAAGGACGGCACCATCGACTGCATCGTGACCGACCACGCTCCTCACTCCGAGGAGGAGAAGGCACGGGGACTGGAGAAGGCACCCAGCGGAATGGTGGGTCTGGAGACCTCTCTGGCCATCACCCTGACCCAGCTCTATCATACCGGCGAGATGACCCTGCCTCAGATTCTGGCCAAGATGACGGTGAATCCGGCACATATTCTTGGCCTGGAGAAGGGCCGTGTGGCCGTGGGCTGTGACGCTGACCTGACCATCTTTGATCCCAATGAAGAGTGGGTGGTGGATGCGTCCAAGTTTGCATCCAAGGGCAGAAATACCCCCTTCAACGGCAAGACTCTGAAGGGAAGAGTGAAATATACCATTGCCGCAGGCAAGGTTGTTTATGAGGACGGAGGAGAAGAATAATGTCATTTGATGTGCTACAAAAGAAAATCGTTGAGAAGAAGAATCCCACCATTGCCGGTCTGGATGCCCGTATCGAGTATGTGCCGGAACACATCCGTGCCAAGTATACCGCCCAGTACGGCGAGACCTTGCAGGCTGCCGTGGAGGCCATCTTTGAGTTCAACTGCGGTCTGATTGACGCTCTGTGCGACATCGTCCCCGCGGTGAAGCCTCAGTCCGCATATTATGAGAATTTGGGTTGGCGCGGCATGGAAATGCTGGAGCGCACCATTCAGTACGCCAAGAGCAAGGGCCTCTATGTGGTGGCTGATATCAAACGCGGCGACATCGGCGCTACCGCCAGCGCATACAGCGAAGGCTGGCTGGGCCGCACCACCGTGGGTGAGAGCCAGTTTGCTACCTTTGACGCTGACTGCGTTACTCTGAACGGCTACATGGGCGCCGACGCCATCAACCCCTTCCTTCAGGACTGCGAGCGCTTTGATAAGTGCGTGTTCGCTCTGGTCCGTACCTCGAATAAGTCTGCCGTCGATTTGCAGGACCAGATGTGCGGTGACAAGCATGTTTACGAGGTCATGGGCGACCTGACCATGCAGTGGGCCGGCGAAACTCTGGGTGAGTACGGCTATAACCGTGTGGGTGCCGTCACCGGCGCTACCTATCCTGAGCAGATCAAGACCCTCCGTGCCCAGATGCCTCACACCTTCTTCCTGGTGCCCGGCTACGGCGCTCAGGGCGGTACCGCTGCCGATGTGCAGTATGCCTTTGATGAGAACGGCCACGGCGCCATCGTCAACTCTTCCCGCGGCATTATGTGCGCATGGAAGAAGACCGGAAATAACGGCACCGACTATCAGGAGGCCGCTCGCAACGTTGCCATCGAGATGCGCGATGACATCTGCAGATATATCACCATTCGATAAGAGAAAAGGAGGCAGACATCGTGTCGGTCCAGAAGATTTGTAAAATTCTCAGCGTAGAAAAGCTGAATGAGGATGCCATCTCTCTTTGGCTGGAGGCCGGAGAAATGGCGGAAACAGCCCAGGTGGGTCAGTTTGTCAATATTAAGTGCGGCGAAGGCTTGCTGCTGCGCCGTCCCATCTCCATCTGCCGTGTGGAAGGCAGTAAGCTGAATGTGGTCTATGAGGTGCGTGGCGAAGGCACTCGTTGGATGTCCCAGCGTCAGCCCGGCGAAGAGCTGGATGTGCTGGGCCCTCTGGGTCACGGCTTTACCTACCCCGACGGCAAGGTTCTGGTGGTGGGCGGCGGCATCGGCGTGCCTCCCATGCTGAATACCGCCATTCAGGCTCCTCGGGGCGCCATTGCCTGCATCGGCTTCCGTAATGCGGACAAGGTGATGCTGGCTAAGGAGTTTGAGGACTGCTGCGAGCAGGTTTACCTGTCCACCGACGACGGTTCTCTGGGCGTGCACAGCTATGTGGCCGGTATCGTGGATACCGCCCTCTCCGAGCATCCGGACATCAAGGCGGTTATGGCCTGCGGTCCTCGCATCATGCTGAAAACCGTGTTCGACGCTGCCAAGGCGCACGGCGTGCCCTGTCAGGTGAGCATGGAAGAGCGTATGGGCTGCGGCGTGGGCGCTTGCTTGGTCTGTGCCTGCAAGATGGCCGGCGGCGAGCATAAGCATGTCTGTAAGGACGGCCCCGTATTTGATGCAGAGGAGGTGTCTTGGGATGACTAATCAGGTGGATATGTCCGTCACTTTGGCGGGAATGACGATGAAGAACCCTGTGGTGGTGGCTTCCGGTACCTTCGGTTTTGGCCGTGAGTACGGTCAGTTCTATCCCATCGACGAGCTGGGCGGCATCTGCGTGAAGGGTCTTACCCTCCACCGCAGAGAGGGCAATCCTCCTCCCCGTATTGCCGAGACCCCTATGGGCATCCTGAACTCCGTTGGATTGCAGAATCCCGGCGTGGACGGCTTTATCGAGCATGAGCTGCCGGAGCTGAAGAAGCACGACCTCCGCATTATTGCCAATATCTCCGGTAATACCCCTGAGGAGTACGGCATCATGTGCGAAAAGCTCAGCGAGGCCGGCGTGGATATGATTGAAGTGAACATCTCCTGCCCCAATGTCAAGGCTGGCGGATTGCAGTACGGCGTTGTGCCTTCTATGGCAGCTGAAGTGACCCGGGAAGCGAAGAAGCACTCCACCGTCCCTGTGATGGTGAAGCTCTCTCCCAATGTCACCGACATCACCGAAATCGCCCGGGCCGTGGAAGACGCCGGAGCCGATGCGGTATCCCTTATCAACACCCTGCGCGGTATGCGCATTGATGTGAATACCCACCGTCCCATCCTGAAGATGAACACCGGCGGTCTGTCCGGCCCTGCGGTGCTGCCTGTGGCCGTGCGTATGGTCTGGGAAGTGTCCAATGCGGTGAAGATTCCCGTGCTGGGCATGGGCGGCGTGGCAAAGGGCGAGGACGCAGCCCAGTTGATGCTGGCTGGCGCTACCGCAGTTGCCGTGGGTACGGCCTGCTTTGCCGATCCCTATGCTCCCCTTCATGTCCGTGACGGACTGGCGGAAATTGCTGCGGCTCAGGGTATGTCCCGCGTTTCTGAACTGACCGGTCAGGTCAAACCTTGGTAATTTGTGAAAAAACCGCTCCATGTACCATGGAGCGGTTTTTTGTTACTCCTCTTCGTCCTCCTCGTCCCAGACCGGAGGCAGGGAGGAGGAAAAGAGGTCCATGTCCGCCTCCAGTTCGTCCTGATTTTCCGGCTGAGTAGGCACCATCCCGGTGCACTCGTTGGAGGAAACCACATTGGAAATCTGGGGCATCAGGTCAATGGGCAGTTTTTTATGCTTGTTCTTTTTGCTCATTTGGAATGCAGCTCCTTTTCCCAGCGGTCTGCAAAGGAACGCAGTTCCCCGGTGGAGTGGATGTCGGTCATATGCTCCATGGCCGACTGCTGTACCTTCTTGGGCAGCTTAACAAAGAACCCGTCTGCGGCAGAGCTGCATCGCAGCAGCTCGTGAAGATCAGAATAGTGCTCCTTCATGAAATCACCTCAAGGACAGCTTGGACAAAAATTTTGAAAAAATACAATTTGCAGGGAACTTTTTTCGTGCGCCTCCGTCTTAGAGATATCAGACCAAACGGAAAGGAGCATGAAAATGAAACAAAAGCGTGTATGTTCTCTTGTGCTTGCACTGTTGTTTGCGGCAGCAATGCTGACCGGCTGCGGAGGAGCAGCGACGACCGCATCCGGCGCTGCAGCGGATACGGTGGGGCAGATGGAGAATATGTCCCCGGAAGAAGCCGGATTTGTGGATGCTGTGCCGGACACCACCCTGCCGCAGCCGCCATCTGACGCAAAGCTCATCTATACCGGTCATATCAGTCTGGAAACGCTGAACCTGACGCCTGCCTATGAGGCATTGACGGAGTTTGTAAGCCGTTTTAACGGCTTCTACGAGCAGCAGGAGATGAATCACCGGGGGAATTATCAGTATGCCAGCTACACCGTCCGAGTCCCTGCGGACCAGTATGAAGCCTTTCAGAACGCCGTGTCGGAGCATACGGCGTTCCGGCTGACTTATCACTCCACCTCCTGCGAAAATGTGAGTGAGACCTACGGCGATATTGAAAATCGCATCGAAACCCTCCAGATCAAGCAGGAGCGGCTTCAGGAGCTGTTGGGTAAGGCAGAGTCCATGGATGACATTATCGCCATAGAAAGCAAAATGGCGGAGGTAGAAGCGGAGCTGGCTGCGCTCAACGGAGAGAAGAACCATTACGATAACCTCATTGACTATGCCACCGTCTATGTGGAACTCAGTGAGGTCAGCACATTCAGTGAGGGCGTCAACCCGACCATGGGACAGCGGCTCTCCGCCGGGTTCCGAAAGGGAATGCAGAATTTTGCAGAGGGTGTGGAAAACTTACTGGTGTGGTTTGTGTCCAACCTGCTGCTCATTGTGGTGGTCGTGCTTGTGGTCGTGGTCGTTGTGCTGCTGATTCGCAAGCAGAAAAAGAAGAAAAAGGCAAAGCAGATGCCGCCGACCGCAGAGTAAAATAAATTCGTTTCTCATCAAAGGAGCCATTCCGTAACTGGAATGGCTCCTTTTCTTGTGCTGCCCCCGAGAATGTGCTATATTGAAAAAAGAATTTCCGAAGAAAGAGAGCGGAAGCGCATGGTAGAGCTGTATGTACCCAAGCTGGAGGAGCTGTGGTTTTCGGAACAGATGCTGTCTGACCCGGAGACTATGTTCTATAATAAAGATTGGGATGTAGTAAGCGAGAACTATCATCGGGACACCGGCTGTGTGGATTTTCCGAAATCTCAGTGGGCGGATTGGTGTGCCCACTGGATTGGGCAGGAGCCCCGGCGCTATTATGCGTATATCCGGAGAACCTCCGATGGTGCGTGGGTCGGTAATGTCAGCTTCCATTACACTCCTGAGCAGGATTGGTGGGACATGGATGTTGTCCTGTATGCCCCTTACCGAGGGATGGGCTATGCCGTACCGGCATTGAAACTGATGCTGCGCCATGCGTTTCTCGATTGCAAAGTCAGTCGGATTCACAATGACTTTGAGCTGGCCCGGCAGGAAGCGTCGGCATGGAAAACCCACTTTTCTGCCGGCTTCCGAGAAGTCAGTCGGGAAAACGGCTGGCTGACGGTGATGATTACCCGGGAACAGTGGCTTCGCAAAGCAATTGCAACCAACGAAGCCGATGTGGTTGTCGAAGCGGAGAAGGAACTGGTCGTGAATCAGTGAGCCTGTGCTTCAAAACAGAAAAATCCACCATCCATGCAGTGATGGTGGATTTCTTTTTCTATTTCCTGTAACATTTTAGAATGTGGTGCGTTAATTTGGCAGAAGGGAGGAACAGCATGGATTTTGATGAAATCTATCGGGCGTATTTTCAGGATGTGTTTTACTACCTGAGAAGCCTGACCGCTGACCGGGATGCGGCGGAAGATCTGACCCAGGAGACCTTTACCAAAGTCTTGCAGTCCATTGATCGGTACGATGGCAGCAAGGATATACGGGCATGGCTGTTTACGATTGCCAAACACGCGTGGATTGACCGTTATCGAAAAGAAAAACGCTGCACGACCGAAGACCTGACGGACACCGTGGCGGCGTCGGAACCCCAGTTTGTGGAACAGCTGATGGATCAAAGCACAGCCTTTCAGCTCCACCGGTTCCTGCACAATCTGCCCGAGCCCTATAAAGAGGTGTTCTCACTGCGAATCTTCGGTGAGCTGGCCTTTGACCAGATCGGGACGCTGTTTGGAAAGAGTGCTGGCTGGGCGAGAGTGACCTTTTATCGGGCCAAACAAAAAATTCTGAACTATTGGGAGGATATGGAGCATGAATAAAATTTCGTGTCATCTGGTGAAAGATTTGCTTCCCCTTGTGATTGACGGTGTTGTTTCGGAAGAAACCAAGCAGGAAGTCGAGGAACACTTGAATGACTGCGCGGAATGCCGCAAGGAATATGAACAGCTCAAGCGGGAAGTTCCGATTCCGGTCGGTGAGGAGCTGCAAGAGGAAAGTGTGCAGGTGCTCAAGCACATGAAGCAGAGTATGGCGAAAAAGAACATTCTCGATTCTTTGGTTGCGGCGGTCATCACCCTCGCTCTGATCGTGGCCGGATATTTTGTGGTGACCGAGGTGGATGTGGTGAACCGCTATGTGGAGCCCCACCTCTATGCCACCATCCGTGACAATGACACCAAAGGGTGGCAGCCGCTGACCTTTTATGAGGAAATCACCGGGGAGGAAACCTCGGATGTTCTGGTGTTTGACAGCGTGTTCTTCCGCCGGGAAATCGTCAACGACGCCAATTCCGATGCGGCAGTGACCCTTCGGGTGACCAACAGCAGAGGCACGGTCGTTCTGGATGACCTTGTGATCCAGCCGGGAACTTCCGCCTCCCTCAAACAGTTGGAGCGCAATCAGGAGTATCAGGTAGAACTGAAAACGGAAGGGGACACCATTTTCTTGAATCTCTTCTGAGCAGAAAAAACGGATTGTATGATGTTTTCATACAATCCGTTTTTGATTACAGATGTGCGTTGATGCAGTCGGCAAGCCGGGCAAATTCGGCCAGCCCCATCTTCTCGCCCCGGATGGTCACCGGCAGACCGGCTTCCTCGATGCAGGCGGAAATCTCCTCCTTGGACAGTTGTCCGGAGAAGGCGGAGGACAGACCGTTTTGCAGGGTCTTTCTCCGCTGGGCAAAGGATGCGTTTATTACCCGCAGCAAAAGCGCCTCATTTTCCACGGCTGCCGTGGGCGTGTCGCCGATGGTGAGCTGAAGCACGGTGGAAGTAACCTTGGGAGCCGGCAGGAAGCAGTCCCGGGGTACATCAAACAGCGGCTCACAGTGGGCAAAATACTGGCACAGCAGGGAGAAGGCGCAGTAGTTGGCGGTGCCGGGCTTGGCACAGATGCGCTGGGCAGCTTCCTTCTGAATCATCACAGTTAAACGCTGAAAGGCACGGCTTTCCAGCAGCTGGGTGATGACCGGAGTGGTGATGTTGTAGGGCAGGTTGGCGCAGACCATGGGTTTCAAACCGGCAAATTCACGCTCTACCAGCTCTTTGCAGTTGGTTTTGGTGACATCCGCAAAGACAACATGAGCGTTGGGGCAGTCCGCCAGCGTTTCTGCCAGAATGGGCTCCAGACTGCGATCCAGCTCCAGAGAAACCACCTTGCCGGCTCTGCTTGCCAAGGCACGGGTCAGAGGACCGATGCCGGGACCGATTTCCAGCACGCCGGTTTCTTTGTCGGCGCCGGAGGCTTCGGCAATCTGCTCCGGAACCCAGCTTTGAATCAGGAAATTCTGCCCCATAGATTTGGAAAAATGAAATCCGTGACGACCCAATAGTGCCTTCACTTCATCAATGTTGCAAAGATTCATGTGCTCACCTCATTGGTTTGATGCGTTTCGTAGTATAGCATGAAACGGGAAAGAAAAAAAGAGTGCGAAGAAAAAGAAACGCCGCACAGCAAGCTGTGCGGCGTTCGGCTCAAAATTAGTCAAGCACATAGATGTTGGCACGGCGCACGCCGAAGGCACGGCAGGTGTCGTTGCTGTTGTAGTGCAGGTCTACGGTGTTGCCCTTGATGTCTCCGCCGGTGTCCTGAGCCACGGCAAAGCCGTACACCACGCTGCCGTCATCGGTGATGACGAACACGCGGCTGCCAAGGGGAATCACACGGGGATCGACGGCGATGGCGCCCTGACGGGTAGGAGTACCCATGGCAGTGATGCCGCCGGGCTCGCTGTAAGCGTAAGCCTTGCAGTTGACCACCTTGGAATAGGAATGCTCCTCACCGTTGGAGAGCGTGAAGGTCTTGTTCACCTCATCCACGGAGGTGATGGTAACGGAAGTCAGGTTGAGGTGACTGCCGTTGTTTTTGAAGCCGGTAGGCTTGCTGTGATCCACCTTGGTACCGTAAGTGATGACCTGATCGATCTTCTCACGGATCACTTCGGTGCTGACCAGCTCGGTGGAAGTTTCACCGTTCAGAGTGCGCACCTCGTAGGTGTCCACCTGAAAGCCATCCTGACCCTCGGTGGTAACCACCTCTTCACCAGCCATCATAGTCTTATCTTCCACGCGGATGGTGTCATAGGGAACCGTGACATTGTCGGTGGTGGTGGAAACGGTCATACGATTCACATACAGATCGTAGCCGAACTCGTTTTCAACGCGTTTGGTGTAGTCCTGATTTTCCAGAGTGAAGCCATACATCTCCAGCAGCGTCTCGTCGGACTTGCCGAAGGTGTCCACAGTAAAGACCTCGCCGTCCACATGGACAGTGGCCAGGATGTGGTCAGCGGGGAAGACGCCCTGATTGCCCAGGTTGATTTCTTCCACAATGTGGATGGGAGCGGACTGATCTGCGTCGAGGTTTGCGGCCATGGCGCTTCTGGTCTTGAGCATATCGTTATTCTGAACAGCAAATGCAGAATAAGAGACTCCCAAGATGATCAGTGCGACAGCGGCGACAGCAATGCCTACATAAAGGACCTGACGGATATGGGAGCCGGTTCTTTTGTTGTTGAATTTTTCAACGGTATAGAACATAGTTTCCTCCAGTCATTATTTGCGAAAAAATGATTGTAACGATTGGTTTCAGTGGGATTATATGCACAAAAACGCTGGAAATCAAGTTTTGAGACCTTGAAAAACGGCAAAACGGTTACAAACCTATAAGATTATGTTAACTATACATGGGAAAATCAAGAAGAATCGAGGGAGAAAGGATAACGAACAGTAACAAAAAGTAACACAGGGCAATTTTTCTTATAAAAAAAGTTCCTAAAAAGTGCATACGGCAAACAAAATAAGAACTATTATAGGTACAATATGGCTATTTACAGCAAAATACTCAATAGAACCAGAAAAATGTTGTGTAATTTGACGGAAATAACGGTAAAAAAATATGTGCAAGATTTAAAAAATGACCCGGGAAGAGCGGTTGACATTCCACAGGGCAGCGTGTATAATATTGAGGAATCGGGGTGTGGCGAAGTTTGGTATCGCGCTTGGTTCGGGTCCAAGAGGCCTCG
>JAHHSJ010000059.1 GCA_020025295.1 Oscillospiraceae bacterium
AAGGATCTGCAAACCATGTCTATTTGTTTTTGCGCAACTTATTGTACCTTATCCATCGCTGTTTTGCAGCAGATCCTTCTCCCAGAAATCCAGCTGCAAAGCGAGGGAGTCCTTTAAATCGCTCTGGTCACTGTGAAACCGTCCCATCAGTGACAGGCTCGATAAACAGGCCGTCAGAACAACGGCAATGAGAACCAGCATATAGCCAACCAGACGGCGGCGCATGGTCTGTTCTCGTGGCTTAAATGGAACAAATTTCATAGCGGTTCTCCTTTAGACGGAGCGGAGCAATTCCCAAAGCTCCCGTGTCAGCACGTCGATCTCTTCTCCGTTCTTGTATCGGTCAGCCCAATCCTGTTGGCGGGCGCGGATTTCGTTGTAGAGCTGATAGACTTTTTCGTAATAGCCGGGGGCAGAGGGCTCCGTATAAGCGGTGTAGCTGCTCCGTACTTCTTTTAGTGTTTGGTAGACCTTGGCATAGCCCTCGTCCGCAAACTCGTAGCTGTCAATGGCATCAAACGCCTGGTTGTTGACCGGCATGTATCCGGTGCTGGCCACAAAATCAAGATTTCTCTCCGGCTCTGTCAGCCAGTGGGCGAAGATGGAGGCGGCTTCGGCCTTGGCGTCGGTGGTCTTATAGGCACAAAGTCCCACACCCGCCTGGGTGGTCACCGCCTCGCCCTTTGCAGCGTGAGGCATCGGCAAAGTCACCAGATTCATCGGCTCAGAGGTGTTGTCCTCATAGGTCACCGTATCATTATAGTAGAGAATAGCGGCGCAGGAGCCCAGTCCCGCGGCGACCTCACCGTTCATCACCTGTGTATTGGAATAGAGGTCTGATACGGCAATCTGTCCCTTGACCAAAGCACGGGCAAAGGGCTCCCAGGCCTTTTGCAGATTGGGATCATTCAAATCATACCAGCCGTTTTCCAGGTTCACCGGCGCCCCCTGAGAAAGGCCGTTCAGCTCCACGGCCCGCAGCAGGAAGTCCAGCGCGCAGAAGGGCTGGCCGCCGGACCAGTCGTAATAGTGTTCGGCCACCTGGAAGAAGCCGTCCCAGGTGGAGAGCCGGTCATAGCCCACGCCGGTGGCCTGGGAAAAGCGGTCAAACTGGCTGCCGTTGACGAACAGGATGTGGGTGGATTTGGAGACCGGCAGGACGCACAGCTGCTCCCCGATCCGGCCTTCCTCCAGGAAACTGTCCACAAAGGACGCACACTCCTCGGGAGAGAACAGGTCGGTCCAGTCCACAAGGTTCTCCGGACCCAGCTCGGCGGCGTTGCCAGTGTGGCAGAAAAACAGGTCCGGCATCTCGCCCGCGCCGGCAATGCTTCTGGGCGGCAAGCAGCTTGGGGCCGATGTCGGTGCTGTTGGTCATCAGGGTGACATTGACGAGCACGCCCTGCTCCGCGCCCACGGTGGCGTTGAATTCATCCACCAGGCGATTCATGGGCGAATCGGCCTGCTCACCGTAAACATGCCACATGGTTAGCGTGACGGGGTTGTGGGGGTCCAGACTGCTGTCGTCCGCCGCACAGGCTGTGAGCAGCAGGACGCCTGCCAACAGGGCGGCGATTTTTGGAAAAAGATGCTTCATAAGGGTCTCCTCCTCTGTGATGGCCGGAAAACCCCTGGTTTCCCAAAAAACAGGGGTAAATTTTGCATTTCCCATGGAATTGACGGGAAACTGACGGGGACAAATCCGGCAGCTTTGATAAACTGTAGTCGTGGCTGAACAGAGGCTCCGTGAATTTCGATTGCAAAATTATGGTATCACATCCAGCGCGCCATTTCAACGGAGCAAACATAGAAAACGCTACACGTGAGCTCTGCTGGAGGAAAGGAGGTAACCAATGGGCAGCCGGAAGACAGCCCCCTATCAGATTATCCCGGAGGGCAGCGGAAATCGCTTCCGCTTTTTCTGTGAGCTGTCCGGTGCCGTCCTCTGCACCACCAAACCGATCCGGGCTTCTTCCGCCGAAGAAGAACTCCGCATCGCCTGGGAGACCGAGGGCCGCCAGCACTTCAATCACTGCGAAACATGCGGGCGCTGGGTCAGCGACGTCATGTACAATGCGGATGTGCTGCAATGCGTGGACTGTGCGCCTTGGGAAAACAGTCCGAAGTTCTGCCCCTGCTGCGGAGCAAGACTGAGAGAGGACGACATCACCTGTCCCACCTGCGGAAAAGCCGTTGGACGGAGGTGACGAATATGTGCAGAAAGGAGACAGAAACACTTCGAAAAGAAAGCATGGAGCTGTACGGGTTCGGACCGGAGGCCATGAAGCACACACGGGTCTGTACCCAGTGCGGTACCGCCACCACAGCTGATACCCCAAACTGTACGGTCTGCGGGGCGGCCCTGCCAAAAGAAACCCTGTATGACCAGTACATCCGGCGGCATCTGCGATGCCCCTACTGCCATGCCGTATTGAAGGATCTGAGCAATTACTGCCCCCAGTGCGGGAAAAAGCTGAGATGATTCGATCCATCAGATTTTAGGAAAGGAAGATGATACGATGAAACAACGAACACACAAGCTGCTGAGTATGCTTTTGGCCATGATCATGGTAATGAGCCTGGTGCCCACATCGGCCTTTGCAGCGACCTGCCCGATTACCGGAGCAACCGGCGCAGGAACCGAAGCCGATCCGATTATTGTTGACACCTTTGAGGAATTTAAGGCGGCCCTGCAATTCAATGGTGATTTAACGGTTCGTGTTAATCAAGACATTAAAGAAAACATTACTATTGACAATGGCTATGCTGCTGGAGATACAGCCATTACAATTCCCGCCAAGACAAAGAAGCATTTAACGCTTGATGCCACTGTCGATATCAAGGCCGTTGATAAAGAAGGCAATATGTATTCTTTAATTGACGTGCAGGGCGAATTGATTTTAGACGGAAGTGGCACTTTAGTAGGAGGTTTCAATGCAAATAACTTTTTTAATGCTATTTTGTTTATTCAATCTCCCGGCGTTGTGACGATCAACGAGAATCCAAAACTGAAAGTTTACTCAAATATCTCCACATACGGTAGAGCCATTATGAACTATACCGGTAAGCTTACAATCAATGGGGGATCGTTTGAGGCAGAAAACGCATCGTCACGTAATATTCCTACCTATGCAGTAGATGTCAAATCTCCTTTTGGTACTACCATCAATGGCGGACATTTCAATGTTGTAGGATCAAAAGTAACTGATGCAGACTGTGGTCTGAAGGTTCAAAAAGATGGTAAGCTTACCCTGAATGGTGGTACCTCTTCCGGTATCCTATCTGAAGCAGGAAAGCTGTCTGACCTGTTGGGTAGTGGACGAAAATACTACAAGGATAATAAAGAATTTAATGCCGGCGGTTTAAATCAAACTGCTGAAACGCTAACAGTTCTTGATCACGATCCACTCATCAAAAATGTAGCGATTACAAATGTTACCGCCCCTAAAGCAGGACAAATGCCGAACGAAACGGCGTTTGTATCTGCTGATGCACCATACACTGTAAATGGTGTTGGTTGGTATAAAGGTGACACTGTAGAGCCGCAAACCGGAGCATTCGAGGAAAACGGCATATACTGGGCATTGGTCAATGTGACGCCTAAATCCGGATATACATTTGCTGAAATCGCCGAGTTTTCTGCAACAGTAAATGGAAATCCAGCAGAGTATAGAAATGGGGATGGTACCTATGTAAATATTAAGTACACTTTCCCGCCTGCCGAAGCTGCTCCTGCTCCTACAGAACGCACATTGATTTCTGAAATTGCCGCTACAATGCAAAATAACGAGGCTGGAAAGACTCCTGCCGATGTTATTATCACATCTAATGAGAAAGATAAGTACACAGCTGGATCTCTTTTTCAGTGGAAATGTGCTTCAGACGGCTACGTATTGATTGACAATGATCATGTATTTGAAGCAGGAAAAACATATAAGGCAAATGTCTGGTTTAAACCTTCGGATAAATTCTTCTTTAATTCTGATACCACAGCGCAGATAAACGACGGTGATATCTCGACTTCTTTTTATAGTTTGTCTTATGAAGAAGATAAGCAAGCATCAAGCATCGCATTCAATGTTGAGTTTACAATTCCAGAAGCAGCCCCCACCACTGCCAGCTACACTGTCAAGCACATGCAGGAAAAGCTGGACGCCCTGGGAACCTACGAGGAAGTGACAGCGGATACCCAAACCTTGACTGGTAATGTAGGTGACAATACTGCTGCTGCTGCCAAGGAGTACACCGGCTTTACGGCAAAGGCCGTTGCCCAGAAGGAGATCAACGCAGATGGCAAGACCGTTGTGGAGATCGAGTATGACCGCAATAGAGCATACATCCATTTTGACGGGAACGGTGCCGACGGCGGAACAGGCAGCATGGACGATATGGTGCTTGCCTACGGTGAAAGCAAGAAGCTGCCGGCAAATACCTTCACCCGTGAGGGATACAAGTTTGCAGGCTGGAACGAGATGGTTGACGGCTCAGGTTACATGTATAGCGACCAGGCATTGCAGAAGCACGACAACCCCTACCTGGAAAACAATTATGTAATCACCCTGTACGCCCAGTGGGAAAAGGATGCAACACCTCCCACCACCGCCAGCTACACTGTCAAGCATATGCAGGAAAAGTTGGATGGTACCTATGAGGAAGTGAAAACAGAAACACTAACCGGCAACGTCGGCGAAATGACAAAGGCCGCCGAAACGGAATATCCCGGCTTCTCTCTCGGTGGAGTTTCTATTGAGCAGAAAGAGATTACTGCCGACGGCAAAACGGAAGTCGTAATCAAATATTTCCGAAACACGGCGACCATCTACTTCAAACCCAACTACGGTACCAGTAGCTGGTATACTCAGGGTTTTGTTTACGGTCAGCCGAAAACAACCCTGATGAAAAATACCTTCACTCGGGGCGGCTACAAATTTATTGGCTGGAACGACAAGGAGGACGGAACCGGAACCTCTTATCAGGACGAAGCTGTTGTAGACCCCAGCGAGTTATGCAGCGCGAAATTTGGGGTTACAAACAGGGGCTATTTTTACTACGCCCAGTGGGAAGAGATTGCACCTCATACTCATACCGGCACCAAAGTCACCGGTCAGGCTCCCACCTGCACCGCTGACGGCTGGAAGGATTACTACAAGTGCGATTCCTGCAGCTTGCAGCTTGTTCTTTGAGGATGCCGCCTGCAATATCGCAATTCCTGATCTGAACGAATGGAAGATCGGAGACGGCAAGCTGGGCAAGCTTCCCCATACCCCCGGCACCGAGTGGAAACACGACGATACCAACCACTGGCATGAGTGCAGCGTTTGCAGCAACAAAGTAGACACAGCTGCTCATACCATGAAGGAGGTCATCGACAAGGCTGCAACTGAAACTGCAACCGGTCTGAAGCACAGCGAATGCACCGTTTGCGGCTACAAGACTGCATCTGAAACCATTCCTGTCATTCCTCCCGAAACCACCAAGGCAACGGTTACCTTCAAGGTTGTCAACGGAACCTGGAAGGATGGTACTTCCGATAATAAGACCGTCACCGTCACCCTGACCGGCGGCAAGGGCACCTTGGACAAAAAAGACATTCCCACCGGCATGAAGCCTGATTCCGGCTACACCGGCGGCGAGTGGAACAAGACCCCCGCCACCAATGTGACCGGCGATGTGACCTACATCTACACCTTTGAGAAGAAGTCCTCCGGCGGCGGTGGCGGCGGTTCCTCCGGCGGCGGCAGCCACCACCACCACACTGATCCCGAATACGTCATCACCATCGAGAAGTCTTCCAACGGCACCGTCAGCGCCAGCGACAAGCGGGCCTCCGAGGGTGAGACCGTGAAGCTGACGGTGAAGGCCGATGAGGGCTTCGAGCTGGCAGAGCTGATCGTCACCGACAGCAGAGGCAAGGAACTCAAGCTGACGGAAAAGAACGGCAAGTACACCTTTAAGATGCCTGCATCCAAGGTTTGGGTCGAGGCCGCCTTCCGGCAGGCGGCCCCCATCTTCGCAGACGTCGCCCCCGATGCCTACTACGCAGATGCTGTGAAGTGGGCCGTGGAGAACGACATCACCTCCGGCCTGGATGAGGACACCTTTGCTCCCAACGCATCCTGCACCAGAGCCCAGGCCGTCACCTTCCTGTGGCGTGCCGCCGGTATGCCCGCACCCAAGAGCACTGACATTCCCTTCGCGGATGTGGCTGCCGGTTCCTACTACTACGATGCAGTTCTGTGGGCCGTTGAAAACGGCATCACCAAGGGTACCTCCCAGACCACCTTCAGCCCCGATCTGACCTGCACCCGCGCTCAGATCGTCACCTTCCTGTATCGTGCCCTGAGCAAGTAAGTCCGAATTTCCCAAAACAGAAGGAACTCACATGGGCCGGCGGCAGCGAAAAACTCGCTGCCGCCGGCCTTTTGGTTTCCTTGCAGAACAGAACATTCTTCCGACTATGACAAATCGTTTCATATTGCGCGCGGTCCAGTGGTGGGTCAACGCTGGGCTGCCATCCTCAAGAAACCGGATCAGATACGGGCACTGCTCAAACAGGTAGTGCCGTGATTTGATCAGTGTGGATGGGGGGCGGCCTGCGCTTTTGGACGATTACTCAGCATAAGATATTGAGCGTTTTTTTGATAAAAAGCAGAAGCCATTTAGACTATTTTTTACGAAGTTTCAATTTGAACGCATTATGTTGTCTGCACATAATAAAGTGCAGGCGTGATATATCAAAAAAAGGAATATATCCTCATTTTTTCAAAAACAGCTGTTTTCAGTTCCGGGAAACAGCTGTTTTTTCTTTGTCGAACTTTGTCGAAAGGACAAAAATGAACTTCCCACGACCACCTCCATACTTTTTGCGAATCAACAAGAAGAAATGGAAGAGCATGAGACCTTTGAAAAAAACTTTTCAAAATATAGTCGTACTTTGGCTGAAAGGCACTTATCCATCTCTTTAATAACATAAGGAAAAATCTCGGGCCCTTTTCAACAGAGAATGGAGGTGCATATCCAGTGATGGAACCGAAAGAAGCCAAGGCGGATCAGAATTGGGAGAAGCGGAAGGAATCGGTTTGTAAGCAGTTTAATGCATACTGCAAGAATAGACTGCGCTGGAAATCCTACGATCTTCAAAAAGAAAGGACAAAAATAGCTGAACGAGAAGTGAGTCTCTATAACGCATCCGAAAAAAGAAACCCAAAGCTAAGTATCGTTGAAGAATATCCGTCAGATTCCTTACATTTTACGGTTCTGGGGTATGATGTTTCGATAAAAAATGATCAATTAGCAGATGCACTTATCGCTCTTCCTGATGATAAACGTGAGATTTTTCTTTTGGCATACTGTCTGAATATGACGGATCCTGAAATTGCAGAATTATTGCATCTTGTTCGGCAGACAGTGCAATATCGACGAGCAAAATCATTAAAGGAATTACGAAGAAAAATGGTAAAAAGCAGCCAATAACGGGAATGACAGAAGGAGAGTTGATGCCATGTGTTGAAAGATTACAGACTGATCAAAGCACATAGAAACGGGTAATACGAAAGTGAGCCTGCCCACCTTGGTGAATATTGCAGCAGCACTCCGGGTTACGCTCGATGATCTTATGATTGAAAATGTGTGTTATACCAAGCACATCTCCCTGAAGGAAATGGATGCTGTTTTAGCGGATTGCACCGATGCAGAAGCAAAAGCTCTGGTGACAATCACATCTGCCGGAAAGCAAGCCCTTCGGACGATTGCCAATAAATAAACCAACAATCTTGATGCGTCTCAACATGAGGCGCATTTCTTATATCAGCAATAGCAGGGAAAAAGCTCCCTCCAAAGTGACACGGGATGTTGGGCCGTGTTTCCTCTGGAGGGAGCTTACTTTTTGAGCGTGGGTTTTATAGGCCGTAAACCTTGTCCTGCAACCAATATCTCAGACCATAGAATCTGGCTAAGATCAGCGTTGCGGCCATCGGCAAGCCAAAGGGCGACAGCAGAAATGCCACAAGGAATCCGACGATGGCGGAAGCTGTGAAGCCTTCAGCCAACTTCAAAACAGCGGCCAATGCAAAGAGCATAGCCACAAAGAACAGGGCCACAGAGGACAGTCGGATCATCAGATTACAAAGCCCGGTAATAATCCAAAGGACAAAAATTACGGGAGCACAGAACAGCTTCAAAATCAGCTTCATATCACACACATCCTTTCCTTAACTTCATTGTAAATCAACTAAGAATGATGGTAAAGGATGCCGGGAGCTTGTACCTCGGAAGCTCATTGCAGCTGCGAGAGCTTCATCATAATCTCGTTGGCTTTTTCCCACAGGCGCTCCTGGTTCCTTTTAATATCGTCCAAATCGTTCTGGTAAGTGCGCCCACTTTCATGGAGTCGCTTGGCGATCTGGTTGATATTGTTACTGGAATAGCGCAGGAGGGAAATCAACTCCTTCAGCTCCGGAAGCTCCAGACGAATCACAAGGCCATCCAAGATCATCTTCCGCATAAAAGCCTCCTGATTGGTGACACCGATCTTCTCCATCTTCTCTTTCAAAATCCTGTGTTCTTCCTCGCTAAGACGGACAGAAATCTGGATGTTCCTTCGCATGAATTTTGCACTCATCGCTCAGCCTCCTTCGCACCGGGAATTGCTGTTGGCACTTCGCTTTCAGCAGTCTTTTCTCGGAGCTTTGCAAGGACGGACGGCTTTTTTCCCGGGGTGGTTTTGCTATGCTCCTGCTCCTTGCGAAAGTGGGATACAAATAAATCGACCAAGCCAGGATGAGCTTGATCGACGACAAAATACACGCTGCGATCCTGCTGCCATGCATCCACATCTTCGCAGACGGGAATGGTTTTAGCCCAGGCTTTATTGTCGGGAGAAATGCGACCATCCCAATCTTTATGACGAACGGTTGCCGCCAAAACATGGGCGATGCGGCCCCCAGCAAACCTCTCCCCAACTTGGGGAGAAGCTGCTTTGGAGTTCAGTCGGTTGTCGTGATAATTTTCGCTGATAGCCTTCTCAATGGCTTCTTTACAGGCGATATTTGCCTTATACGAGGCTCTGTATGCGTCCAGCTCCCCGTGCTCTCTGGCGTAGGCTGCGGAGTGCGGGTACAGAGCAACATTCTTATAATTCTTGTCGCTCATTTTATCGTTCCTCTCTTTCGGTATTACGGGGCGGTACACTTCTGGTTTGGCCTGACAGGTTTTTCAGTTTGTTCAGAACGGACGGCTTTACTTTGCCAACTGCTTCCTCTGCCAGAGCTTCCATGGGAGTTTTCTCGTCGATGTTCAGCTCAGCGTTCAGTTCAGCCAAGCGGAGGGATTTATCACGGTATTCCTGCTCCTGGGGAAAGGGCTTCCCCAGCTCAGCCTTGGCTGTCTCCATCTGAGCATAGATGTTATCCAGACGGTCCTGTACGGTTTTCAGACGGTCTTCCATGGTGTTGAGGGCATTGTCGATGCGGGTCAGATTGCCCCGTGCATCCCGTCCCAGCTTCACACGATGCGTCATTGCACCCTTCAGGGTTAGAACATAGTCTCGCCCAAAGTCTTCTAAGGTCAGAGACATTTGGAAACCACGATAGGTGCCGATGGGAACAGGCTCCATGCCTTTGACTTCCTTGAAAGCCTCCAAAATGGCTGCGCCTGCATTGTCCTTGTCCACCAGGGCATCGTCCTTAACGGTCATACCTGCAAACCCATCCTTTGGATGAGGGTGAGCTGCAAGTGTCGCAAGGTCACTCTGAAATCTGGCAATATAGCCCTTGTTCTCCTCAATCTGAGCCGGGAAGGTTTTGAGGATATTGTCCTCCAAACGGTACTGCTGACTCTGATGGCTGGCCCGCATGAGTTTGAGCCGAGCCACATCAACATCGAGATCCATTTTCTCTTTGATGCGGGGATCACCAGCACAGAGAGCCTTGATTTCTGCAAAGGAGAGAGCCGTTTCGTCCACGTCGTCGCAGGAACGGACCGGCGATTTGGAGGTCATGATTTGGCTAATGAATTTCTGTTTATTCTCCACGGTTTGCCACAAATAAGCGTCGAAGGTACCCTCGGTGACATAGTGGAAAATGTGAACCTGCTTGTTGCGGTTGCCCTGTCGGATGATGCGGCCAGAGCGCTGCTCCAGGTCACCAGGACGCCAGGGACAATCAAGGTCGTGGAGTGCTACAAGCCTGTCTTGAACATTCATGCCGCTGCCCATTTTGCTTGTCGAGCCAAGCAAAACACGAACTTGTCCTGTACGGACTTTCCCATACAGTTCCTTTTTTCTGGCTTCGGTATTGGCGTCATGGATAAAGGCTATCTCGTCCCGTGGGATGCCGCTGGCGACCAGTTTTTCCCGGATGTCATCGTATATTGAAAACGGCGTAGAATCCTCTACAACGGCTCCCAGGGAGCTTTCCAGAGCGTGTAGCTCAGGACTATCCAGATTGCCTCCTGCGGCCTTTGCAGCCCTCGTGTGGGTGGTTGCTTTCGGTGTCGAGAGGTCGCAAAACACTAACTGCGTCAGCTTCTCGTCCTGTCCGTCCTCGTAGATTTTGACGATATTATGGATGCAGGTATTCACCTTGCTATTGGGGTCATCCGGAAGGTCGGG
Source organism: Oscillospiraceae bacterium (assembly GCA_020025295.1). Classification (GTDB taxonomy): domain Bacteria; phylum Bacillota; class Clostridia; order Oscillospirales; family Oscillospiraceae; genus UMGS1766. Next base: position 10,610 of record JAHHSJ010000059.1, read on the forward strand.
ATTGACCACACGCTGATCGAGTCCCAGTTTACGGCCATCGCCGGTTATGCGGAGCATATTGTCTTCAGACGGGTCAACAGCACCACTGTGAACAGCAGCGGCTCTTTCGGACAGCTCCTGGACCATGCCTTGCTGGATCTCCGTGGGCTGAGCCACCTCTGTGTGATAAATCGGTTCCGGGGTAGGCAAATGGAGTTGGTCGGAAGTCTTGATGTCTGCGATTTCCTTGAATAGCGTCATGAGCTCTGGCAGGTTGAAGAACTTACTGAATCTTGTTCTTGCTCTGTATCCGGTGCCTTCGGGTGCAAGCTCAATGGCAGTTGTGGTTTCGCCAAAGGTGGAGGCCCAGCAGTCAAAATGGGTCAGGCCACGCTGCTTGAGTGTGCCATTTTGCAAATAGCGCATCATGGTGTAAAGCTCTGTCATGCTATTGCTCACGGGAGTGCCGGTGGCAAATACCACGCCCTTGCCTCCGGTGATCTCGTCCAGGTATCTGCATTTCATCAGCATATCAGAGCTTTTCTGAGCGTCAGAGGTGGATAAACCAGCAACATTCCGCATTTTTGTATATAAAAACAATAGTGATAGGTGATCCTTTGAGGTAATCTCTGGATTTTCCCCCACTTCACGCC
>JAHHSJ010000006.1 GCA_020025295.1 Oscillospiraceae bacterium
GACTGCTGAATGTGCGCAAAGCCATTCCGCCCTTTGTCGCGATTCCCACCACCGCCGGTGCCGGTTCGGAAACCACGGTCGCTGCGGTGATTACGGATGTAGAAACCCACCGGAAGGCCGCCATCAACGATCCTTGCCTGATTCCCAAGTACGCCGTGCTGGACCCGACACTGACCGTGGGATTGAACCCCTATACCACCGCCACTACGGGTATGGATGCGCTGGCCCATGCGGTGGAGGCATATACCAATCATACCTATAATACGAAGCTGGAAAATCGGCTGGCAAAAGAAGCGGTTCGGCTGATTTATGAGAATTTGCTGCCGGCCTATATGGATGGGACGGACCTGACGGCACGGCAGAATATGCAGAAGGCGGCGTTTTATGCCGGCCGAGCCTTTACCCGAGGCTGTGTAGGCTATGTCCATGCGGTGGGGCACACCTTGGGCGGACTTTATGGCGTGGCCCACGGGTTCGCCATGGCGGTGCTGCTGCCCCATGTCATGCGTCAGTACGGAGCGGCAACCCATCGCCGTCTTGCAGAGCTGGCAGAGGTGTGCGGCATTCCCGGAACCACCGACGCCGAAAAGGCGGAACGCTTCCTTTCATGGGTGGAGGAAACCAATCGGCAGATGGGTCTGCCGGATAAATTTGATGTGATTCGTGAGGAGGACATCCCCCAGATGATTGCGTGGGCCCGAAAAGAGGCCAATCCGCTGTATCCGGTCCCTGTTGTCTGGGGCGAGGAGGAGTTCCGGCGGTTGATCGAACAAATTCGAGCCTGACACCATAGGCATCAAGCAGACACCAAGGCCCTGCGTGGGGCTGAAGTGCCTGCTTGTTTGTGTCCGGTCATAACCCGGGTTTTCATTGATTTTCAAGGAGAGATGACCTATAATTTTTATAAAAGAAGTCCAGCAAGTGGAACGATATGACAGAAACAGAGCGCAAACCGCCTTTCGGGGAGGTGCCGCATGAATCGGGAAGTTCGGATTTTGTGCCCGGCGGCCGACCGACCAAGAGAAGAGCGCATCCGAGCCATTCTGGCGGAGTTTGACCGCTGGATGAGCGCACCAAGTCTTTCGGAGCTGGTGCAGGCCTTCGGAGGCACCACAGAGGGGCTGGAAACCGGCGATACTGTGGAAAAGCTGCGGTGGCTCCAATCGTTTGCCGAGGTTTGGAACTACCGGAAGAAGCAGGCGGCAGCCACTACAGAAGAGGGAGAAGCCGCCCGCTGGCTGCTGCGGCAGGAAAGCGAACTGGCAGGAAAAGAGACCCTTGTGCTTCGTGCGGCAGGCGAGCTTGGCTTGCTGGGAACGGAGCGAACTGTGTTTGACCGGGCGGATTATATTTTGCCCTTGGGCGGCGCTTGTATGTCCAATCTGTACCGCTGTCAGGCGGCCCGGGAAACGGTGGACGCATTGCATATGCCGGTTCAGGTGGTGGCTCTGTCCGGGATGCGGCCGATTTCCCACACGGAGCGGCAGGGCTGTGTGGATACCTACGCTCCGGACGCGGTCACCGAGTTTGACGCCATTTCCCAAGGGATGTGCCGTGCCTTTGGCATTGCGCCCCGGTATCAGGATCAGGTGGAGCGGTCGGAAAACCTCAATTGCTCTGCTACCGTCCGGCGCTTTTCAGAGAAGTACCGGGGAAGTCGGCTCTGTGCCGTAGCTGCACCCTCCTCCGTGCCGGAGCGGCGTGCTAACAGTGCGGATTGCTTCCACGATTTCTTCCACCGCTTTGCAGTGCCGAAAGGAGCCAAGCTGATTAACTGTACCTCCCAGATCTATTGTCCCTATCAGCAGGTGCGGGCCTTGTCCCTTGCGGTGAAGTACGGTGTGGAGTTTGACACCATCGGCTTTCGGGAGAAGAGCGTCACGGTCAGTCCCGGCCTGCGTCAGCCGGTGAATTACTTGCAGGAGATCAAGGGAACAGTAGATGCCATGAATGACTTTGTAACGGAATTTTTCAAAACGGGAACCAGCGATACCGAAGAAAAAGAGAGAGGGAGATCGTATGTTAGACCTGAATTCCAACCTGTTCTATAAAGCAAAGCTGCAAATTCAGACCCAAAAGGACGATCAGGATCTGTTGTGGAATCTGGTCTTGAAAATCCGGGCGTGGATGACGGACAAATGGAAGCGGAACGATGAGCCCATTCCGGAGGATTATCCTACTTGGAGCCGCTGGAAAACCGGAAGTCATTTTTCCTCGCTCAACGATGTCGTTCACTTTAAATCCGTGTATCACCGCAGCGCAGAAGAACTAGAGTTCTGGTCCTGCAAGATTATAGAGTATTGGCCGTCCCAGAATGGCTGTGCGCCCCGAGAGTGGACCACAGAGATCGGTTATCAAGAGGAACAGAAGAATCAGGCTTCCGTCAGTATCGTGATTACCTACACCGACCGTCCCGGCTTCATTGGCCCCTGTGAGCCTGCCCCGGACGCATCCATTCCCAATCTCTTCCGCCGTCTACTGAACGACCCTTCGCTGATCTGCACCGTGGACGGTCATTCCTTTGAGCTGAAACCCATCCACCTTGTGCCCGGGAAATTCCCGGAGTTTTGGGATGTGGTCTGCGACCCGGCACGAGAGGTGCCTGTGGTCTACATCAGTCCCGGTCTGGATGAAGAGGAGGGACTTGTGGTCAATTTCCTCGACCCCAGCCGCCTGACTCAGATTTTGGGCCCCAATGCACTGGTGTACTACGCCACAGAGCTGGATTTCTCCCGTGAGATGACCCAGCTTTGTAATCCTCCCGATCTGGGCTGCTATTCCGGTGCAGTTCGGGTGTATGCTCCCCATCTGGATGTGAATAACCCGGAGGAGTCCTATCGCCACCGTCTGCTCACCACTTGGAAGATGGATCAGTTTGGCGAGGATGTGTATCAGATTCTGCGGAGGGCGTTGGCGCAGGATGTCCATTTCTATGACAAGATGTTCCGCATCGAGGACTGCAAGCGGCTCAAGGACCGGGCCGACGCCGAGCGGCGGAAGCAGGAGTACCGGGAGAAGCTGGAGGAAGAGCTGCTGACGGAGGCTGTGGAGCAGGAGGACGCCCACAAGAAAAAGATTGAGGCACTGGTGGAGGAGAACTTCCAGCTGGAGCTGAATCTGGACACCTACGAGGAAGAACTGCGGGAGTTGAAGGGCAAGCTGCACAGCGCAGAGGCGGAAGCAGATGCCTATCGGGAGGCGGCTCGGGTGTCTCGGGAACGGGAAGAGGCACTGGATCGGGTGCGGAAGGTGGAAAAATACCCGGAAACCGCCGAAGAAATTGCGTCTTACTTCCTGTCCCACTTCCCGGAGCGCATTGACTTTACCGAGCGTGGCTGGGCGTCCTTGAGTGATTGCCATACGAACCCGGAGGTGCTTTGGGATGCCTTCTATCAGATGGTGACTACCCTCTATCCGCTCTATCAGCAGGATGTGGCTCAGGTAGATCGGGAATTTGCCGCCCGGAGCAAGCTGCGCATGGCCCGGGGCGAGGGCAGAATGACCCGAAGGGACAATAAGCTGCTGCGGCAGTACGACGACACCTATCATGGAAAGCCCATCAGCATCGAACCTCACATAAAGACTTCGGAAACCAAGGAGAGCAGTCCCCGTTTCCTCCGGGTGTACTTCTGCTACGACGAGGAGAGCCGGAAAATTGTGATCGGCTCCTGTGGAAAGCATCTGGACAATTATACCTCTCAGAAAATCAAGTGATTTGAGAAAGAAAAGGCAGACAGAGAGCAAGTTCTCTGTCTGCCTTTTTTGAAACGCACAGAAGCGTCACTGCATCAACCCGGCCTGTACCAAGCGCTTGCGGAGCAGGGGACCGAGCAGCATGGCTGCGGCGATTTTGATGAGGTCAAAGGGAAGGAAGGGGTACACACAGGTGCCCAGCGCTGCGGTCAGTGCGGATTTGGTTTCATAGCAGAACCAAGCGGTGCCACAGGCATAGCAGAGGGCAGTGCCCAGAATCAGACCCAAACACTGAATCCAACGGGAGGAGACATGGTCAATGATCCAGCCGGCAAGCAGCACCATGGGGAGAAAACCCACCAGATAGCCGCCAGTAGGCCCCAGCAGCTTGGCTGCTCCGCCGCTGAAGCCGGAAAAGACGGGCACACCCACCAGACCGATGGCAAGATAGGTTACCAAGCTTGCGGTGGCCAGCTTCCAGCCCAGCAGGTAGAGGGAGAGGTAGAGCACCAGCGTGGTGAGGGAGATGGGGATGGGGCCGATGGGAATGGAGAAGGGTGCCAGAATACAGGTGACGGCGGCGAATACGGCGGCCCGGACCAGATTGTAAATTCTGCCTTTCTGCCGGGAAGAAGGAGAAGGTGCCATGAAACATAACCCCCTTGTACAATCCAATCCCCACAGCAGCAGGGGTGATTGACAAATGACATTGATAATTGTAAACTTAATTCGCTTATTTAGTTTACCTTTATAGAGGTTAATTGTCAACTACAAATTATAAATAGGTTTACGATTGAGAGGTGAGCCGATGACAACGAAAGAAAAGCTGGTCAGGCTGTTTGAAGAACAGAAAGGAATCTTTTTCTCGGGAGAGGAAATGGCCCAGACTCTGGGGGTCACCCGAGCTGCGGTGTGGAAGGCGGTAAAAGCCCTGCGGGAAGAGGGGTATCCCATTGATGCCGCACCCAATAAGGGCTATCGGCTGTCGGAAGAGGCGGACATTCTCTCGGAGCAGGGGGTGCGCCATTACCTGAGAGGAGCGGCAGAGCAGCTGACCCTTTTGGTGCAGCCGGAGGTCACTTCCACCAATACCCTGCTACGCCAGCAGGCCAATCAGGGTGCCCCAGAGGGAACCGTGCTGTTGGTCGGAGGGCAGAGCGACGGACGAGGTCGCTATGGACGCAGTTTCTATTCGCCGGAGGACACCGGACTTTACCTGAGCCTGCTGCTGCGGCCCAAGAATTGGACACCGCAGGATGCAGTGAAGCTGACCACCATGGCGGCGGTGGCGCTTTGTGAAGCCATACGCTCTATGGGTGTGGAAGATGTGGGTATTAAATGGGTCAATGACCTCTTTGTCCGGGGCAAAAAAGCCTGCGGCATTCTCACTGAGGCCTCCTTTGGCATGGAAAGCGGGCTCCTAGAGTATGCGGTGTTGGGAGTGGGCGTCAATGTGTATCCCCCCAACGCCGGGTTCCCGGCGGAGCTGGAACCTATCGCAGGTGCGGTGTTTGACCATGCCGGAGCAGATCGGAAGAATCGTTTGGCGGCAGAGTTTCTCAACCGAATGATGGAATGCTATGCGGAAGAGAACTCCGACGACTATATTGACCGATACCGGGCGTACAGTCTGGCGCTGGGGAAAACCGTGCAGGTGTTGTCCCCGGAGGGGGAACGGGAGGCAAAGGTACTGGGCATTGATGATCGCTGCCGGCTGCTGGTGCGCTATCCGGACGGCAGGGAGGATTGCCTTTCCTATGGGGAAATCCGCATCCGGATGGAAGAACAGAACACTGGGAAAGAAACCCGGTGACAGGAGCGTGCTTGTATGACAATGAAACGAAAGCAAATTCAAAAGCTGGTGTATTCTGCCCTGTTTTTGGCGCTGGCACTGGTGCTGCCACTGCTGACGGGACAAATTCCTCAAATCGGACGGGCGCTCTGCCCCATGCACCTGCCGGTGCTGTTGTGCGGATTCCTCTGCGGTTGGCCTTGGGGCATGGCAGTGGGATTTGCGGCGCCCTTTCTTCGATTCGCCATTTTCTCCGCTCCGCCGATGCCGAACGGAATTGCCATGGCATTTGAGTTGGCGGCTTACGGATTTTTGGCCGGTTTCCTCAGCCGTCGGCTGACGCAGAAGCCGGTGGGGGTGTATGCGTCCTTGGTTCTCGCTATGGTGGGAGGGCGCATCGTCTGGGGCGTGGTTCGTTTTCTGATGGCCGGTCTGCAAGGCTCGGAATTCCCTATGTCCGCCTTTCTCGCCGGAGCGGTACTGAATTCCCTCAGCGGCATTGTGCTCCAGCTGGTGCTGGTGCCCTTGCTGGTGCTAGCTCTCCGACGGGCATCCGTTGAAACGCTGGATTGACCGAAAAAATGGAGCCTAGCGCCACCATTTTGTTGACAAAAAAGCGCAGCTGCGGTTTCAGTTGCTCCCATGAGCTATGAGTTTTTCGATTGATGTGCGGTATCCTGTGAAAAAAGAACAAAACCGGGCCCCACCGAAGGGTGGGGCCCGGTTTTGCGCGTTTTGGGAAAAGAAAACGGCGTGACCGAAGTCACGCCGTTAAAATCGAATCTATTATTCGTTGGTGTAGTTATCGAAGTAGCCCTGAATGTAGACCACGGGGGTGCCCTTGTCGCCGGAACCGGAGGTCAGATCGCACAGAGAGCCGATCAGATCGGTGAGGCGGCGGGGGGTGGTGCCCTGAGCGGCCATGTTGCCCACCAGGCTGCTGCCGTCCTTCTGCTGAATCTTAGCCTTGATGGCGTCCTGCAGCTCCTTACCGGAGAGGTCAGCGAAATCGTTGTCAGCCAGATACTTCAGCTTCAGCTCGTTGGGAGTACCCTCCAGACCGGGAGTGTAAGCGGGGGAGACCACGGGGTCAGCCAGCTCCCAGATCTTGCCCACGGGATCCTTGAAAGCGCCGTCGCCATAGACCATGACTTCAATGTGCTTGCCGGTCAGCTTCAGCAGGCGAGCCTGAATCTCCTCAACCAGAGGCTGGGGATCGCGGGGGAACAGCTTGACGGTGTTCTCGGTGGACTTGTTGGAGCCCAGCAGACCGTAGCTGGCGTTATAGCCGCTGCCGTCGATAGAGGCATTCATGATCTCGTCCAGACCGTAGACGATCTCAGCACCGGCAGCCTTCAGCAGGCGCTTGGTGCGGGCACGGGTGTGAATGTCGCAGTTCAGGACATTCTTGGTGTACTTCAGGATAGCACGGGGATCGTTGGCCAGAATGATCTCGACCTCAGCGCCGGACTCACGAATAACATCGCCGTAGTACTCCAGATAATCCACGCCGGTGAAGGGGTGCTTGATCTGACCGAAGAGCTCACGATACTTCTCCAGAGTGAGCACATCGGAGTAGGGGTTGACGCCCTTCTCGTCCAGCAGGTCCAGATCGACCAGATGGTTGCCCACTTCGTCGGAGGGATAGCTCAGCATCAGAACGACCTTCTTGCATCCCTTGGCGATGCCGCGCAGGCAGATGGCAAAACGGTTACGGCTGAGGATGGGGAAGATGACGCCGACGGTCTCGCCGCCTAACTTGGCGCGGACATCTGCGGCGATATTGTCAACGCTGGCATAGTTGCCCTGAGCACGAGCCACAATGGCCTCGGTCATAGCGACCACATCGCGGTCACGGGGGCAAAGCCCGTCTTCCTTCATCGCTTCCAGAATGCTGTCGGTGACGATCTGAGCCAGATCATCGCCCTCGCGGATGATGGGGGTACGGATTCCCATAGATACGGTACCTAACATGCGACTCATGATTAACACTCCTCATTGAGAATAAAATGCAAAAGAACAGCCTTTTACTTCAACATTATACATCGGCGCAAAGAAGAAGTAAAACACAAATAAGCCGTCAAAAAATATGAAATATTACATCAGATTCAAAACTGAAATGTGAAAATTATACAAATTAAGGCGAAAAGCCACCGTTTGTTTGTGGACAGAGCCGAACCGGAGCTCGGAAAGAGATCGGAATATGGATCGCAGAATTCGGGAAAAAACAAGGGGACCGGGTTGATTTAGAGGAAAATTGTGGTATAATAAAACGGATAATCTGTACAATTTCGAACAAAATTTGCTCGTTACTTAAGCAGGAGGAAATGTATGGGCGTTAAAGTTATTTCGGACAGCACCTGTGATTTGAGTCAGGAACTGGTTGAACGCTACAATATTGATATTATTCCGCTCCATGTGGTGCTGGGTGAGGATGAGTTTCTGGACGGGGTGACTGTCACACCGGAACAGCTCTACGCCTGGTCTGATGCACACAAGAGCACTCCCAAAACTTCGGCACTCAGCATTGATCTGGCGATGGACGCCATGAAGCCGGCTCTGGACCGGGGCGACGAAGTGGTGAGCTTTGCCATTTCCAGCGAAATGTCCACCACCGCCAATGTGATGCGGATGGCGGCCAAGGAGCTGGGCGCTTCTGACCGGGTGTTTGTGGTGGATTCCCGAAATCTGTCCACCGGCGTGGGCATTCAGGCGATTATCGCTGCCGAGCTTGCTCAGCAGGGAAAGCCCGGCGCAGAGATTGTGGAATATCTGAAGGGAGTTACTCCTCGTGTTCGCACCAGCTTTGTGGTGGATGTTCTGACTTACCTCTATCGTGGCGGCCGGTGTGGCGGTCTGGCGGCACTGGCAGGCAGCGCGCTGCACCTTCATCCTCGTATCGGCGTGGCAGACGGCGTGATGTCCCCCGGCAAGAAATATCGGGGACACATTGATAAATTTGTGATGGCCTACGCCAAGGATATGGAGAAGGAACTGCTGCACGCAGATCCCCGGCGCATTTTCATCACGCACTCCGGCGGCGATGCAGAAACGGTGGTGCCTATGGTGATGGATTACCTGAAGAGCCTGAATCACTTTGAAGAGATTCTGGTTACCCGAGCCGGAAGCGTCATTTCCAGCCATTGCGGTCCCGGTACGCTGGGTCTGCTGTTTCTGGATGCCGACGAAGAATAAAAAGGAAGTTAGGAAGGGCAGGAGCCGGATGGCTCCTGCCCTTTTTTTATTAGTTGCGGATGGTTCCGCTATCGTGGTTCAGCAGAGCGGAGAAGAGCACCATATTGTTCCTGTCATCCTATTCATGACCGCAAATCAGGAAGAAACTGGAAAATAAGAACAAACGGATGGGAAAAGATAGGAAAAGAAGGAAAAGAGTGTTGAAAACGGAGCGAAATCTGCTATAATGCTACTCATTCGATTTTGTTGAGAGGGGAAGTGCGGATGAAGAAGAAAACGGCGCTTGGCGTCTTTGCCCGATACTGCACCTTGAGCGTGCTTGCGATGTTTGGGGCGTCCTGCTATGTTTTGGCAGACACCTATTTTGTTTCCAAGGGCATGGGACTGCACGGACTGACTGCATTGAACTTGAGCATTCCGGCCTTTGGCTTTATTCAGGGTTTAGGTCTGCTGATCGGCGTAGGCGGAGCGATAAAATACACCATCTTCCGTTCCCACGGTGAAACAGAGAAGATGGACCAGATGTATTCCCAGTCCATGCTGATTTGTTTTGCGGCGTCGCTGGTGTTTTTCCTGCTGGGTCTGACAGCAGCAAAACCCCTTGCGGTGCTGCTGGGTGCAGACGGGGAAGTGTTGGAAATGACCACCACCTATCTCCGGGTGCTGTTGCTGTTTGCCCCTGCTATGGTGGTTTCCCATGCGTTGCAGTGCTTTTTGCGCAACGATGGCGCCCCGTTTCTGGTGACCGTTGCCCTGCTGGTCAGCAACTTTGCCAACATTGTGCTGGACTATGTGTTTATTTTCCCGATGCAGATGGGGATTTTTGGCGCAATTTTCGCCACGGGACTTTCTCCTGTGATTGCTATTTCCATCATGTTGGTTCACTTCCGGAAAAACCGTGGTACGCTGCGGTTTCGCTGGGTAAGGGTGAACCGAAATATGCTGTGGGAGGCGTTGGGGCTTGGCGTTCCGTCCCTGATTGCTCAGGTGTCCAGCGGTGTGGTCATCCTTGTGTTCAATATGCTGATTTTGGGCTTGGAAGGCAATACCGGTGTGGCGGCCTACGGAGTAGTGGCTAATTTGGCTATTGTGGTGCTCTGCGTACTCAATGGTGTTGCACAGGGCGTGCAGCCTCTGCTGACTCAATGCTATGGCAACGGCGACACAGGCGGACTTCGCCGGATGCTGACCTATTCCTGCGCCACAGTGGTAGTGTTTTCCGGGCTGGTGTATTTTGCGGCGTATACCGGTGCCCAGCCGCTGGCGGCGATTTTTAACGAGGAGAACAGCGCCGCCATGGAAGCGCTGGCGGTGCATGGCATCCGCTTGTATTTCCTTTATACTCTGCCCGCCGGCATCAATCTGGTGCTGTCGACCTACTTTACCAGCATTGAAAAGACCAGACCGGCTCAGTGGCTGTCCCTGCTGCGTGGATTCCTGCTGATCCTGCCTTTGGCGTACCTGCTGGCGGAACTGGGCGGAATGACCGGCGTCTGGCTGGCCTGCCCCATTACGGAGGCTGTGGTGATGGCGCTGGGAGGCTGGGTGTATTTCAAACACCGCCGAACCGAATAAGAAAAAAGCTCGGATCTGAGATCCGAGCTTTTTTGTTTACTTAGTCTGCCCACTGATGGTCAAAGTAGTAGGCGGCCAGCAGATCAACGCACTGACCGTAGGTTTTCAGACCGTTCACCTGACCATAACTCTGCAGGAAGTTTTCGTATACCGTGTTGCTGACCTTTTCCACCGTGTGCTCCAGTGGGGAGGTGAAGCTGTTCCAGTAGAGGTTGTTGGCTTCCAAATCCGCCTCCACCAGCGGGTCCAGATTGCTGCGAATCGACCAGTAAGTGTTGGGGTCCACAGAGTAGAGGGCGTTGCCCAGATGGATGTAGCCCATCAGGGCGGAAGAGTAATTGAACACAGGATCACCGCTGCGCAGGCCGGCGATGATGGCAACGAAGTTACATTCATCCTCTCCGGCGATGTTCCGCTGATGCGCCATCTCGTGGAGCAGAGTGGCAGGAATCAGACAGGAGGGGCAGTCGTCGTTGATGAGGGACTCCCCGGTGAAGGGGAAGAAGAAACCGGTGAAGTCCAGCCGACTGACCAGAGGACTGGAAATCAGTGCCTTTGGGGTGCGGTGAGGAGCGGCGAGAAAGGGAAATTCCTCGATGATACCGTCGTAGGCGGTGTCTGTGGATAAAAAGACAGATTCCAGATTTTCGTCAAACACACCGTCCTCGTCCCGGGAGACCTGATTGGCATACTGATTCAGGTGCTGCACAAAGGAGGCGTTGAGTACCGCCAGCTCCTCCACTGTAACCCCACGGGTTTCAATACCGCTCTTGTCAGAAAAGGTGTCGGCGTAATAATTGGCACCCCACATGAGGGTGTAGCCCAGATAGATGAAGCAGACCGCAGAGACCAGAGCGAGGGTGCGCCGGAGCAGCCGCAGCAGCCGATCTTTTCGGACAATCAGCAGATAGATGGTTCGGGCCAGAAAGGCCAGAAAGACCAGTACAGCTACCACGATGACGGCCTCCGCAACAGCCACAGGGAAGGGCTCGCACAGGAAGGAGATGCCCCGCTTGATGGGGGTGGTGACATAGTTGACCCACCCGTTCATCAGCGCTTTGTTGCCCCGCAGCAGCAGAAAGAGCACCTGTCCCAGAACCGGCGCCGCCACACAGCAAAGGGGGGCAATCAAAGAGCGCCAGTTCCGGATGCGTTCCGGGCTGCGGATTTCGTCATACAGTGTTTTCATGGAGTTTAGTCCTCCTGATCGAGTTGTTTCAGTACCGAGGCGGCCACCCGTCCTGCGGTGGAAGAGCCCCAGCCGCCGTGCTCCACCACAACCACAAAGGCGTAGGGATGTTCCGGCTCGTCCACAAAGCCCACAAACCAGGCGTGAGGGTCCTGACCGCTGCCCACCTCAGCCGTGCCGGACTTGGCACAGACGGGGAGGGAGCCAAACTGCTCCTGACCGTAAGTCTGAAGCACATTGTTGCGCATCATCTCCTGCAGCTTTTCGCAGGTTTCCGGTTTCCAGCCGATGGTGGAGGTGTCTCCCTTGCCCTGTCTCACGGGTAGTCCGGAGGGAGAGGAAATCTTGTGATCCAGCCGGGGCGTAGCTGCCTTGCCGTCACCGGCGATGCAGCCCATGAGGGTGAGCATAGAAGCGGGGCAGACCTGATCGTGGAACTGTCCCACGCCGGACCAGCCCAGATCCAGCGTGCCGGGTGCGGCCGCTTCAAAGCTGCCGGCGGCAGTGGGGAAGCCGGAGATGGTCATGCTGTCCAGCAATCCGGCCTTCTTGGCGTATTCCTCCAGCACAGTGCCGTCCAGTTCCAGAGCCAGCTGAGCGAAAGCGCCGTTGCAGCTCTTAGCCAGAGCGGAGCCGAAATCCAAATCACCGTGCTTTTTCGGACAGGTCACCTTGTCGCCGCCAATCTCATAGGAGCCGGTGCAGTGGAAGGTGAAGTTGTCCGTGTCCAGATTTTCAATGGCCGCCGCAGCGGTGACCACCTTGAAGATGGAGCCGGGGGTGTAGGTGGAAGAAAAGAAGCGGTTGATGTAGGCACCTTCATAACGGCTGTCGCCGTCGGCAACGGCCTGCACCTGCTTGTCGTTGGTGGGGTCAAAGGAGGGAGCGGAAACCAGACAGAGAATTTCGCCGGTTTCGTAGTTGTAGACGGCCACCGTTCCGGCGTGCCCGTCCAGAGCCTCGTAGGCGGTCTGGTTCAGGTTGGAGTCCACGCTGAGGTAGAGTTTGTTGCCTTTTTTGTTCAAACCGGTGATGGGATTATACCCCACCAGCTTATCCGAAAAGAGTCGTTTTGCGCCGCCGCTGATATTTCCCTGCTGATCGCCCACCAGATGGAGCGTGGAGGTGCGCAGCAGCTTGCCTTCTCCGTAGGTCTGGGTTTCACAGTCGTAGAGCAGCACGCCGTTGCGGTCGTAGATGGTTCCACGGGCCAGCTTGCCGGAAGAATAGGCGTTCCAGTTGACACTGGAAGAGGCCCAGTCCTGTCCGTGGATCACCAGCCGCACGCAGAAGATGCCGGACAGAACCACCAGCATTCCCACAAAGCAGAGGACGAACAGGGTGCGTCGTTTCAGTTGTTTCATTTGTCGTCATCCTCCTCCCAGAGAAAGTAGTCCTGCCAGTTGTCGGCATCGGATTCGATTGGAGTGTCGTCTCCTAAATCAATATGAAAGTCGGTGTCCTCGTCCTCGTCGGGGGTGTCAAAGACCGAGGGATCAAAGTAGTCCTGCATGGCGTCTGCCGAAGCGGTCGGCTTTGCCGAGGGAATCGGCTGGGAAACAGAGCGTCTGACCTTGGTGGGTTCCTCCTGCTCCTGAGGTGCGGCGGCAGTTTTTGCCGCCTGCGCTGCCTTCTTTGCCTTGCGCTTGCTGGGCAATCGCACCGCCAGAGCGGCATTTTGTCGTGTGTCAGCGGCCTTGATGTAGGCCAGCAGTCCCCAGCAGCAGATGATGCTGCTGCCGCCCATGGAGAGGAAGGGGAAGGTGACGCCGGTGAGGGGGAGCAAATCCACCGAGCCAAATACATTGAGCATGGTCTGCACCACAAACAGCATGGCGGTGGAGCAGGAGGCAATCACATAGAAGGTGGAACGGGCAGTGGCGGCGGATTTGATGGCAAAGACCGCCAAAATCACGATGACGGACAGGGCACACAGGGCTACGATAAAGCCCAGCTCGTCGCTGACCACACCGAGTACCAGGTCGGTGTTGGCGGCGGCGATGTTTTTCAGCCAGCCGTCGCCCAAACCGTTGCCCAGCAGACCGCCGCCGGCGATGGCAGACATGGTTCGGGTCTGCTGATAGCCCAGATTGGAGGTATCGCTCCATGCGTGGAGGAAAATCGAGAACCGTCGGGCAATGTACGGCTTAAAGTGTACGATAATGTATCCGCCGAAGGCGGCTGCCGAGCCCATAAAGGCTACGCTGGGCAGGTCACCGGAGCGAAGAAAGGCGATGGCGAGGAAGGTGGCAAAGAAAATCAGCGCCGTGCCGAAGTCGCTCATCAGACCGAGACAGCCCACACAGAAGGCGGAGAACAACAGGGTAAAGACCAGATTTCGGCGGGAGAACATCCGGTCCAGCGTGGTGGCGCCGCCGAGAATAAAGCAAAGCTTCACCAGCTCCGAGGGCTGGAAGGACAGCGGACCGATTTTGACCCAGTTCTTGGCGCCAAACAGACGGCTGCCGAAGAGCAGGTTAAAAGCCAGCAGAGCCACGGCAAAGGCCGCCATAGGCCAGCGCATTTTTTTCGCCAGAGTCAGGTTGCGGAGCACCAAAGACAGACTGAAAAAGAGCATCAGACCCATGACAATGCACATCAGCTGTTTGAACAGGTCACCGGGGTTCTTGTTGGCGGTGACGGTCATGCAGAGGGTGGTGAGGTAGAAGGCAAGGGTTTCCACTTCAAATGCCGTCCGCCGCAGCATCCGGCAGAAGAGGTAAACGCCCCACATGAGGACGGTCAGCCCCAAAAAGCTGAAGAGAATGGAGCCGACCGCCTCCGGATAGGCAAACCCGAGCATCAGAGCCAGTTCTACTTGAATCAGCGTGAGGATGACAAGACTTCCAAAGGGGGAGATGGCACGGCCGGCTTTTTTTCGCCGCTGGGCCTGTTCCAGCTCTTCCTGATGGGTGATAGCGGTGAAGGTGACCTCTACGCCGCCCATGCTGATGACATCGCCATCCTGAATGGGGGCGCTTTCCTGACAGAACAGCTCCTTCCCGTTGACGCTTAACTCATTTTTGGCGATGTTTCGCACCATCCAGTTTCCCTTGTCATCCCGGAGAAAGGCGGCATGGGAGCGGGAAACCGTGGGGGATTGAAGCACCACATCGCTGCGCCGGGAGCGTCCGACGATGTTTTCCCAGTGGTGAAAGGTGCCGGAATCGCCGTTGGGCAGAGTGAGCCGCCCCCAGTTTTCCAGTTCAATGCGGCCCCGGAGCAGGCTCCTGCCGCAGCGGACCATCAGCCAGATCGACAGCACCGGCAGAAGAATCCGGAGGAATAAATTGACCGGGGAAATCCACGGAGCCTCGGCCAGACCTGCTATAAATTGAGTAAGTTGGGTAAAATCCATAGGAACCCTCCTGAATTACATAAAAATACATTCTAATGATACCACATTTCATTCAGAAAAAAAGAAAGAATCTATTAAATCGTCGTATATTGCCACGGATTATGCCGCTGTTGTAGACTTCAATCTGAAAATATGGTATAGTTTTGTCGCCTATGATTGCACTTTTTTGGATGGAGGAACGAGTTCATGGCAGGAAAGCTGATTGTTTTGGAAGGCACGGACGGGTCTGGAAAATCTACCCAGTTCGAGGCGCTTAAGCAGCATCTGGAGCAGGCCGGAGTGCCGTTCCAGTGCTTGAAATTCCCTCAGTATGAGGAAGAGTCCTCTGCCTTGATTCGGATGTATCTTGGGGGCGAGTTCGGCTCTCATCCTTCGGATGTGAACGGGTATGCCGCCTCTGCTTTTTATGCCGTGGACCGCTACGCCTCCTATAAGAAGGTGTGGGGCGAGTGGTATGAAAAGGGCGGACTGGTACTGGCCGATCGCTATACCACCTCCAATGCCGTACATCAGGCGTCCAAGGTTGCGCCGGAGGAGCGGGAGCAGTTCTTCCGCTGGCTCTATGACTTTGAGTATGACAAGCTGGGTCTGCCCCAGCCGGATCAGGTCTTTTATCTGGATGTGCCCACCGACGCCACCGTGGGTATGCTGCGCAGCAGAGAAGCTGCGACCAATACCCATGCGGATATTCATGAACAGGACACCGCCTACCTCCGTACCTGTCGGGAAACGGCAGGACAGGCCGCCGATGTGCTGGGCTGGTATCGGGTGAAGTGTGTTCAGGATGGAACGCTTCGCACCATTGAGGATATCCATGGGGAAATCTGGGCTCAGGTTTCCAAACTGCTGTAAGGAGGCACTTATGGTACTGGTATTGCTCTGTGACGGATTTGAGGAAAGTGAAGTCACCGTTCCGGTGGATCTTCTGCGCCGGGGCGGCGTAGAGGTCGGTCTTTGCGGCGTGGTTCATTCTACCGTAAAAAGCAGCCACAATATCACCTTCGGCACGGATCTGACCTTGGATGAGGTGGATCTGGCTCAGGTGGACATGGTGTTTGTGCCCGGCGGTCTGGGCGGTGTGGATGGTTTGCTGGCCTCCAAAGCCGCAGCCCAGTTGCTGCGTCAGGCCAAGGAGCAGGGAAAGTATCTGGCGGCTATTTGTGCCGGGCCTACGGTGCTGAGCCGCTTGGGACTCATTGACGGCAAGAATGCGATCTGTTATCCCGGTATGGAGGACCTGCTTGCGCCCGCCGTGCCTCAGTCCGGCACCAATGTGGTTCGGGACGGAACGCTGATTACCGGCGAAGCAGCCGGTGCGGCCTTTGATCTTGGCCTTGCCATGCTGGAAGTCCTTCAGGGAGCCGAAGTTGCTCAGCAGGTGCGTCACAGTGTGTACTACCGTGGATGAAAAGCAACTGCTGCGCCGCCAGATCCGAGAGATCGAAGCAAACATGACGGAAACACAGCGGTTGAACAGCGATTTGGCTTTGCAGAAAAGATTCCTTGCTTTGCCTCAGGTGGCGCAGGCAAAAACAATTTTGCTCTATGCATCTATGGGCAGTGAGGTGGAAACCGCTCCGGTTTTGGCGGCCTTGCGCAGACAGGGCAAGCGTGTGCTGCTGCCTCGCTGTCTGCCGGGACGGCAGATGGTGGCACAGGTCTATGATCCCAACCGGCTTGTCCGGCATCGTTATGGTATGTGGGAGCCTGCGGCGGACTGCGAAGCGGTTCCGGCGGAGGAGATTGACCTTGTGCTGGTGCCGGGGGTGTGCTATGACCGAACCGGTATGCGCTTGGGCCGCGGCGGCGGATATTATGACCGCTACCTTGCCGAGTGTAAGGGTGAGAGTGTCGGATGGTGCCGTGAGGCGTTGCTGCAGGACAAGGTGCCGGCAGAGCCATGGGACCGACCGGTGCACCTGGTGCTGACCGAGCGGGAAGAAATCTATAACTGATGCTTTTTTGAAAAAGCGCAGCCAACATAGAATTTAGAAGATCAAACAGAAACGAGGAAACTCGAGGACAGGAGTGAACAAGATGTCACAGCCGTATGATCCCAATGAGGATTTCAACTATGACGATGATTTTGACATTGAAGAGTTTACCCGACAGGTAGACTTCGGAGATGGCTTCGGTATGGAAGAGCCGGAACTGGAAACAGACCCGATCGATGAAACCGGTGCCTATGAGCCGTTGGGCGGAGAGGAAGATATGGCAGAACGACGCAGAACGACCAACCGAAAGAAAAAGAAAAAAAGGAGCGGTCCCAAGGGAGTCCGTGCATTGCAGGGTGGAGTTGCCGTTGCAGTGTATGTGCTGGCGGTGATTGTGGTTGCCTTTTTCCTTTCCAAGGCCGGATGGGCCTGGGGCAGTGACTTGCTGGCACTGAATAAGGAACCCGTGACCGCTACCGTGGAACTGAGTGAAGATATGTTCACGGAAAAGGAAACCACCACGGAGGAGGGCGAGGTCCGCCAGTATTATCAGGCAGATATGAGTGCTGTGGCCCGTGAGCTGAAGGACAAGGAGCTGATTCAATATCCTTGGCTGTTCAAGCTCTTTGCCGGTTTTACCGGAAAGGATACCCGCATGAGCCCCGGCAGCTATGATCTGAACAGCAGCATGGATTACAGTGCGCTGCTGCGGAGTATGTCCCCCAATACCAATGCCCGTCAGACGGTGGGCGTGCTGATCCCCGAGGGCTATACCATGAAGGAAATTTTCGCCCTGCTGGAGGAGAACGGCGTGGCGTCGGTGGCAGATCTCACCGAGGCGGCTGCAAATTATCCCTTTAAGTATGACTTCTTGGACGAGGGTATGCTGGGTCAGCCCGAGCGTCTGGAGGGTTATCTGTTCCCGGATACCTACCAGTTCTATAAGGACAGCGATCCTGCCACCGCCCTTGCCAAGATGCTGGCCAACTTTGATAACAAGATGACTCAGGACCTCCGGGATCGGGCGCAGGTGTTGGGCTATTCCCTCCATGACATTCTGACCGTGGCCTCCATCATCGAAAAGGAGACGGACGGTGTGGATCAGACCCTGATTTCCTCTGTTATCTATAACCGCCTGAAGAATACCGGCTCCGGAACCTCCGGATACCTGCAGATGGACTCCACCATCCAGTATATTCTGGAAGAGCGCAAGGAGCAGCTGACGGAAGAGGATTTGGCCATCGACAGCCCCTATAACACCTATAAGAACAAGGGTCTGCCTGCCGGTCCTATCTGCAACCCCGGTATGTCCTCTATCCGTTCCGCCCTGTATCCGGAAGATACGAATTATTTCTACTTCATTCTGGGCAACGATGAGGAAACCCATTTCTTCAATAGCTACGACGAATTCTTGGCCTACAAGAACTCCTTGTCGGAGGGTTAAGTGATGACCGAGAGAAGAATGAAAAAACCGGAGCTGCTTGCCCCTGCCGGGGACATGGAGCGGCTGAAGATGGCGATTGCCTACGGCGCAGACGCTGTCTATCTGGCAGGCACCACCTTTGGTATGCGTGCCTTTGCCGGAAACTTTGACGAAAAAACCATTTATGATGCCACCCGCCTCTGTCATGAGGCGGGTGTGCGCACCCATGTGACCATCAACACCATGCCCCGGGGCGATGAGATCCGGGAACTGCCCCGCTGGCTGGAAATCCTGCAGGATGCCGGCGTGGATGCGCTGATCGTGGCGGATTTGGGCGCCTTTACCATGGCGGGCAAGTATGCCCCCAAGGTGGAGCGGCATATTTCCACTCAGGCCAGTATTTCCAACCCCGTCACCGCACAGGCGTGGTACGATCTGGGCGCCAGCCGTGTCATTCTGGCCCGGGAGCTGAGTCTGGAAGAGGTGCGGAATATTCGGCAGAATACCTCGCCGGAGCTGGAAGTGGAGGCCTTTGTCCACGGCGCTATGTGCGTCAGCTATTCCGGCCGCTGCCTGCTGAGTAACTACATGACGGGCCGTGACGCCAGCCGAGGTGCCTGTGCCCAGCCCTGCCGCTATCAGTACGCGCTGATGGAGGAGAAGCGTCCCGGAGAGTATTTCCCGGTCTTTGAGGACGAGAAGGGAACTTACATTATGAATTCCCGGGATATGTGCATGATCGACCATGTGGGCGAACTGATGGAGATGGGGCTGGACTCCTTCAAAATTGAAGGCAGAGCCAAATCCGCCTACTATGCCGCCATCGTCACCGGAGCCTATCGCCATGCCATTGATGCAGCGTGGGAAGGCAAGCCGCTGGAGCCGATTTGGCGGGATGAGGTGGAAAAGGTGTCCCATCGCCACTATTCCACCGGATTCTGGTACGGCGAGCCGGGTCAGTTCTATGAGGACTCCCGCTATATCCGGGATTGGCAGGTCTGCGGCATTGTGGAAGCCTGTGAGGGAAACGGCGTTGCCACCGTTTCCCTCCGGAATAAGTTCGCCACCGGCGATACCATTGAAGTGGTGGGTCCCAATACTGCACCCGTGCCCTTTGAGGTGCCCCTGATGGAAACGGAGGACGGTCTGCCTCTCCGGGAACCCCGTACCCCTCAGATGAAGTTCCGTATCCAGCTGCCTAAGCCGGTTCCGGCTCTGTCCGTTCTGCGCCGGGGTGTGGATCTGACGCCCAAGGGCTGAATTTCCCCCAGACAGGAGAATCCATTGGAAAATCGGCAAAATCCGGGGAAAAGGCGTTGACAATTCCGGTTTTCGTGATAAAATAATGGAGCAATAATGAGATGCCCAGACAAAAAAGAGAGCGTTCCGGCGACCTAAAGCGAGTGGGGGAGGGTGCAAGCCCCACGGTGACGCAGACGCTTGGCCGTTTTGTCCGATCGTAAGATCAGGGCTGTCCGGGATGACCGGACCGCGTCACTCCCCGTTAAGGAGTTCCGAGATGCCGAAGCATATGGTTCGGCAAATCAGGGTGGTACCGCGAAGCAGCCTTCGCCCCTGACCATAGGGGCGAAGGCTTTTTTTGTATATCCACCAATCTTAGTTTCGGAGGTAATTCCATTGAAAAAATTCGGCGTAAACGAACTGCGCGAGATGTACCTCTCCTTCTTCGAGACCAAGGGACATCTGCGTCTGCCCAGCTTCTCTCTGATTCCTCAGAACGATGCTTCTCTGCTGCTGATCAACTCCGGCATGGCTCCCATGAAGCCCTTCTTCACCGGCGAGCAGGAGCCTCCCCGTCACCGTGTGACCACCTGCCAGAAGTGCATCCGTACCGGCGACATCGAGAACATCGGCAAGACTGCCCGTCATGGCACCTACTTTGAGATGCTGGGCAACTTCTCCTTCGGCGATTACTTCAAGCATGAGGCCATCGCATGGAGCTGGGAGTTCCTGACCAGCCCTGAGTGGGTGGGTCTGGACCCGGAGCGTCTGTATCCCTCCATCTATGAGGAGGACGATGAGGCGTTCGAAATCTGGAACAAGGAAATCGGCATTCCTGCGGAGCGTATCTTCCGTTTCGGCAAGGCCGATAACTTCTGGGAGCATGGTTCCGGCCCCTGCGGTCCCTGCTCTGAGATCTACTATGACCGCGGCGAGAAGTACGGCTGCGGCGAGCCCGGCTGCACCGTGGGCTGCGAGTGCGACCGTTTCATGGAAGTGTGGAACAATGTGTTCTCTCAGTTCAATAACGATGGTCAGGGCAACTACACCGATCTGGTGCAGAAGAACATTGATACCGGCATGGGTCTGGAGCGTCTGGCTGTTATCTGCCAGGATGTGGACAGCCTGTTCGATGTGGATACGGTCATGAACATCACCAACCATGTGTCCAAGATCACCGGCGCCCACTATGGCGACAGCGATAAGGTGGATGTGTCCCTGCGTATCATCACTGACCATATCCGTGCCTCCACCATGATGATCTGCGACGGTGTTCTGCCCTCTAATGAAGGCCGTGGCTATGTGCTGCGCCGTCTGCTCCGCCGTGCTGCCCGCCATGGCAAGCTGCTCGGCGTGAACGAGCCCTTCCTCTATGAGGTCTGCGATACTGTTATCCACGAGAACGAGGGTCACTACCCCGAACTGCGTGAGAAGCAGTCCTATATCACCAAGGTCATCCGTGTGGAGGAGGAAAACTTCGCCAAGACCATCGACGGCGGCCTGCACATCTTCGGTGATATGCTGGCAGAGCACAAGGCCAAGGGCGAGAGCGTGTTCTCCGGCGCCGATGCCTTTAAGCTCTATGATACCTACGGTTTCCCCATCGACCTGACCATCGAGATGGCTGAGGACGAGGGCCTTACCGTGGACGAGGAAGGCTTCCATACCTACATGGAGGAGCAGCGTGTCCGTGCCCGTAAGGCCCGTGAGGCTCTGGGCGATCTGGGCTGGGCCGGCATCGAGTTCGGCAAGGATATGCCCGAGACCGAGTTTGTGGGCTATTGCTCCACTGAGGCGGAAGGCAAGGTGCTGGCTCTGGTCAGCGAGGAAGAGCTGCATGACACCATCGGCTCCGGCGTGGAAGGCATCATGGTGCTCGATCAGACTCCGTTCTATGCGGAAATGGGCGGTCAGGTGGCTGACCACGGCGTGATCACCGCCGGTGACGCTGTGTTTGAGGTCACCAATGTTCAGAAGAACAAGGGCGGCAAGTATATGCACTACGGTGTGGTGAAGTCCGGCTCCTTCTCCGTGGGTGACGGCGTTCACACCAAGATCGACATGAAGCGCCGTAAGGCCATCTGCCGCAGCCACTCTGCAACCCATCTGCTCCAGAAGGCACTGCAGATCGTGCTGGGCGATCATGTCCATCAGGCCGGCTCCCTCAACGAGCCCGACCGTCTGCGCTTTGACTTTACCCACTTCTCCGCAGTCACTCCCGAGGAGTTGGCTGAGGTGGAGCGCATGGTGAATGAGGCCATTCTGGCCGGCGGCGCTGTGGTCACCGATGTGATGACCTTGGACGAGGCCAAGAAGCTGGGCGCCATGGCTCTGTTCGGAGAGAAGTACGGCGAGAAGGTCCGTGTGGTTCGCATGAAGGATGAGGACGAGGCCGATTTCTCCATGGAATTCTGCGGTGGTACCCATGTGGCCAATGTGGCTATGGTGGGCGCATTCCACATCAAGAGCGAGGGCAGCGTGGCCTCCGGTGTCCGCCGTATCGAGGCAACCACCGGCTACGAGAGCCTGCGTGTGCTGGCTGAGGAAGAGAAGGAGATTCAGAATGTTTCCGCTCTGCTGAAGGCCAAGCCCGGCGAGATGCAGAGCCGTGTGGAGACCCAGATCGAGGAGATCCGTGATCTCCGCAAGCTGGTGGAGCAGTATAAGGATAAAGAAATGCTGAATAAGGCCGATACCTTCCTGCTGTCTGCCAGAAGTGTGGGTGACCTGCAGGTTATCACCACCGCTCTGGACAATGCCACGGCTGACGGTCTGCGCAAGATCGGCGACTTCCTCCGGGATAAGAAGGAAAATGTGGTTGCAGTTCTGTCCTGCATCAACGGCGAGAAGATCACCTTCTTGGCTGTGTGCGGCAAGGCTGCTGTAAAGGCTGGCGTCCGTGCCGGCGATATCATCAAGGCAGTGACCAAGGTCTGCGGCGGCAGCGGCGGCGGTAAGCCGGACTCCGCAATGGGCGGCGGCAAGGATGTCAAGAAGCTGGACGACGCTCTGGCTATCGTGGACGACTTGGTGGCTGAGAAGCTGGGCCTGTAAGCGCCCAGACAGAGGAAAGGAGCGAAAACCATGAGCGATTGTCTGTTCTGCAAGATCGCTGCCGGTGAGATCCCCTCCAAAAAGGTGTACGAAGACGATCAGGTCTATGCCTTCTATGACATTGACCCTCAGGCTCCGGTTCACTTTCTGGTGATCACCAAGGCGCACATCGCCTCCTGTGGTGAGATCACTGCGGAGAATTCCGCTGTGGTTGCCCATGTATTTGAAGTGATCGGCAAGATCACCAAGGAAATGGGCATCACGGATTTCCGTGTGGTGACCAACTGCGGCGAGCAGGCAGGTCAGAGCGTGCGGCATCTGCACTTCCATGTGCTGGCCGGACGGGATATGACTTGGCCTCCCGGCTGATCGGAATAAGAAAACAAAAAGGTGGGAATCGGACTCCGATTCCCACCTTTTTATGGTATAATGAGGGCAGAAAAGCACCTCTGCCTTTGGCAGAGGTGCGAGAAAGCTCACAGAGATTTGATCAGCTTGACGATGCGGCTGGTACCCAGACGGTCGGCCCCTAAAGCGAGGAAATCCTCTCCGTCCTGAAGCGAGGCGATGCCGCCGGCGGCCTTGATCTTCACATGGCTGCCCACATGGGCGGCAAAGAGAGCCACATCTTCCCGGGTAGCGCCTCCGGTGGAAAAGCCGGTGGAGGTTTTAATATAGTCCGCATTCACCTCGGTGACGATCTGGCACAGTTTGATTTTCTCCTCGTCGGTGAGCAGGCAGGTTTCGATGATGACCTTCAATACCTTGCCAGTGCAGGCGGCCCTGATGTCGGAAATTTCTTGCGTAATCTCGTCCCATCGTTTATCCTTGACCCAACCCAGATTGATGACCATGTCAATTTCGTCGGCGCCGTTTTGAATGGCGTCCTTGGTTTCAAAGACCTTCACCGCCGTGGTGGAGTAACCGTTGGGGAAGCCGATGACGGTGCAGACAGGAATCCGACCCTGCAAATAGTCGGCACAGGCGCGGACATAGGAGGCCGGAATGCAGACGCTGGCGGTGTGGTATTGCAGCGCATCGTCGCAGATTTGCTTGATTTCCGTCCATGTGGCGTCGGGGCGCAGCAGGGTGTGATCCACATGGGATAGCAGCTTGGCGTAATCGGACATAATACATCATCCTTTCAGGAGGGATAGCTATGACGGAATTGGAACTGGTGCAGAAGGCACTGGATATGCGGCAGTATGCCTATGCGCCCTACTCTCATTTTCGGGTGGGAGCGGCATTGGAAAGTGTCGATGGCCGGGTATTTACCGGCTGCAATGTGGAAAACGCAGCCTACGGCAGCTCCATCTGTGCGGAGCGGACGGCGTTGGTGAAAGCGGTCAGCGAGGGCGCAGTGCGCTTTCGGCGGATTGCCGTGGCAGGGGACAGCGAGGACTATTGCTGGCCCTGCGGTGCGTGCCGTCAGATGCTCCGGGAATTCGGCACGGAACTGGAGGTGCTGGCGGTCAACCGGGACGGGGCTTATCGGCGCTTCACGCTGGAAGAATTGCTTCCGCACAGCTTCGGCCCTGAAACCCTTAGCTAATTCTAGCACAGCGGGGAAGAGATGTCACTGCTTCTTTCCTTTTGCTTGAGAATGTGGTAAACTGTGCAAAAGACTTTTCTTGTAAGGGGGAAACCCTGTGTTTCGTAAAATTGATTATAATGCACCGGTGGCCTTGTCCTTTGCCATTGCGTCCTTTTTGGCGCTGTTCCTCGGATGGGTGACCGACGGTATCACTACCCGGGAGCTGTTCTGCGTCTATGGATCCTCTTGGGCGGAGCCGCTGACCTATGTCCGTCTGTTCGGCCATGTGCTGGGCCATGCAGACCTGAACCATTACATCAGTAATATGATGCTCTTCCTGCTGCTGGGTCCCATCGTGGAGGATGATTACGGCAGCGGTCGGCTGCTGGGCATGATTGCTGCCACCGCAGTGGTCACCGGTCTGGTGGATATGATTTTCTTCCCCAGAGTGGCTCTGCTGGGCGCCAGCGGCGTGGTGTTCATGATGATTATTCTGGCCTCTATGGTGAGCTATCGCCGGGGCAAAATTCCGCTGACCTTCATTGCGGTGGTCATCATGTATTTGGGACAGGAAATATACAACGCCTTCTTCTTGGCGGATGATGTGTCCCAGCTGACCCATATCATCGGTGGTCTGATGGGTCTGGTGTTCGGTATGTCTATGCGAAAGGGCCGAAGATAAGAAAATCAATGGCACCGCAGGATGTTTGCGGTGCCATTCTTGTGGGAGTATAAACAGTATGCTCACAAAGATAACGCAGAGTTGCTATATTTCTTTAAGCCTTTACTGATGCTATGATTAAAGAAATAAATCAGAACTGAAAGGTCACGAATATGGTTAAACTGGTAACTCAATCGGATATGATGCAGGCCGCAATCATCCATTCTGAAAGCTGGATAGAATCTCATAGGGATATCTGCTCCCCGGAGTTTCTTGCAATCCATACCCCTGAACGCCAAAAGAGCTATCTTGAATCAGAGATTGCCAAAGGGGCACAATTCTATATGCTAATTGTGGAGAAACCAGTGGGAATTGTCTCGGTTCATGGAGGCCTGATAGCAAATCTTTATGTTTTGCCGAATGAGCAAAACAAAGGATACGGGACACAATTGCTTTCTTTTGCGGTCGAAAAATGTACGGAAACCCCCTCGCTGTGGATTCTCAGTACCAATGATGGAGCAAAGCGGCTCTATGAACGCAATGGCTTTAAGCCGACAGGAAATATCGTGCAGCACACGGGTGGTGTATACGAACAGGAACTCTGCCTGAGTCAAGTATAAATTCAAAATTTATCGGGCAGTTTCAAAACGAAAAAGGAGTGTATCAAGACGATACACTCCTTTTTTGATCGCTAGATTACTTCCTTATCTGGCATTGGCATTTGGAGCGCTCCCTTTGTATGGACCCAATTATGGTTTGCTTTCCCGCAGGCGCTCCACAATGGTCTGTCGGGACACAGGGTGGTAACCCAGCAAGGGAACTCCACAACTCAGAAGTGCGATTCCCGGAACCAGAACCACGGAGCCTTGAAAAGTCCTTGGCTGAGTCCTGTGTCATCTTCAACAACTAAAATCTGTTCCATAGCGCATTGACTCCTTTGGACTCACTATATTTTACGGCAGGGAAAAAGTAATCTTGTTTTGCAGAGGAGATGACTTGCTGCATGAAGAAGGGCGGCTGTGCATTGCACAGCCGCCCGTGGTGCGATATGAAGTTGTTCTGCTCAGCCGCCGAGATATGCCTTGCGGACAGCGTCGTCCTGCAGCAGCTCCTTGCCGGTGCCGCTGGTGACGATTTTTCCGGTTTCCAGTACATAGCCGCGGTCTGCCACAGACAGCGCCATCTGGGCGTTCTGCTCCACCAGAAGGATGGTGGTGCCTGCCTTGTTCAGCTCCTGAATGATGGAGAAAATCTGCTCCACCAGCAGGGGAGCCAGACCCATGGAAGGCTCATCCAGCATCAGCAGCTTGGGCTTACTCATCATGGCCCGGCCCATAGCCAACATCTGCTGCTCGCCGCCGGAGAGAGTGCCGGCGACCTGCTTGTACCGCTCCTTCAGACGGGGGAACAGCTGGTAGATTTGGTCGATGGAGTCCTCAATCTCGCCCTTGGGACGGGTGAATGCACCCATCTCCAGATTTTCTCGGACACTCAGCTGCAAAAACACCCGGCGTCCTTCCGGACAGAGGGCCATGCCCTTGCTGACGATTTTGTGCGGAGCAATTCCGACAAGGGAGTTGCCGGCAAATTCCACATGACCGGAGCGAGGCTTCAACAGACCGCCGACAGTGTTCAGTGTGGTGGATTTGCCTGCACCGTTGGCACCGATCAGAGTGACGATTTCGCCCTCGTTTACCTCAAAGGAAACGCCTTTAATGGCATGAATACTGCCATAATACACATGAATATCATTCACATTCAGCAAACTCATGATTTCAGACCTCCTTTGATTTGCCCAGATAGGCTTCGATGACCTGGGGGTTATTCTGGATCTCCGAGGGGGTTCCCTTGGCGATGATGCGGCCGAAGTTCAGCACTGCAATGCCCTCGCAGATGCCCATGACCAAATTCATGTCATGCTCAATGAGCAGAATGGCAATCTGGAAGGTGTCACGGATGTTCATGATGTTTTCCATCAGCTCTGCGGTCTCAGAGGGGTTCATACCGGCGGCAGGCTCGTCCAGCAGCAGCAGCTTGGGTCTGGTGGCCAGTGCACGGACGATTTCCAGACGGCGCTGAGCACCGTAAGGAAGCGACCCGGCGGGAACCTTGGCGAGATCCTGCATATCAAAGATGCTCAAAAGCTCCATAGCCCGCTCATGGGCTCGTTTTTCCGCTCTCCAGTACCGGGGCGTGCGGAAGATGCCGTCCATCATGGAGTAGCGGGTGTGGTTGTGCAGACCGATTTTCACATTGTCCTCCACGCTAAGCTTGTCGAACAGGCGGATGTTCTGGAAGGTGCGGGCAATGCCGTTTTTGTTCACCTGAGTGGTGGTCATGTGGGCGGTGTCCAGACTGTCCAGCAGGATGGTGCCCCGGGTAGGGGTGTAGACCTTGGTCAGCAGATTGAAAACGGTGGTTTTACCGGCTCCGTTGGGGCCAATCAGTCCGGTGATTTCGGTGCGGCCAATGGCCATGTTGAAATCATCCACGGCGGTCAGACCGCCGAAGTCAATGCCGAGATGAGTTACCTCCAAAATCGGGGAGCGATAGAGGTCACGCTCCGGGATTTTGTTGGGGCTGGGCACCTCGACCAGCTTAGTTTCCACTTTGTTGTTCATGTCAGGTACCCTCCTTTGCCTTGTGTTTGCGGAACAAACCGGTGAAGCGGTGAATCAGCGCCTTTGCCTGAGCGTTGTTGCCGATGACCATGACCAGAATCAGGACGATGGCGTATGCCAGCATACGGAAATTCTCAAAGCCGCGGAGCAGCTCCGGCAGAACGGTGAGCACGGCGGCGGCGATGATGGAACCACGCAGATTGCCAATGCCGCCCAGAACCACAAACACCAGAATCAGAATGGAGGTGTTGAAGTCGAACTTCTTGGGCACGACGGTGGAGAAGTTCAGGGCGTACAGCGCACCAGCGGCGCCGGCCATGGCGGCGGAGGTGACAAAAGCCATCATTTTGTACTTGGTGATGTTCAGACCGCAGGCCTCAGCGGCGATGCGGTTATCCCGGATGGCGCTGATGGCACGACCGGAGCGACTGTTGACCATATTCTGAATGACAAACAGCACCACCAGAATGAGAATGATGCCGCCGAGGAAGGTAGAGATTTTCTCTACGCCCACCGCACCCATGGGGCCGTTCAGAATGGTGATGCCGTCCTCTTCCAAGCCCATGGAAGCGGCGTCCCTCATGCTGAAGTGCAATCCGGTGGAATCCATGCCCAGATACACGCAGTTCAGCACATTTCGGATGATTTCACCAAAGGCAAGGGTCACAATGGCCAGATAGTCGCCCTGCAAGCGGAGCACGGGAATGCCGATGATGACGCCGGCAATACCGGCGGTGACCGCACCGATCACCATGGCAAGGGCGAGACGGACGGGGGTGAACCCCACGGCGTTTTGCAGAGCGGTGGACACGATCACGCCGGTGAAAGCACCCACGCTCATGAATCCGGCGTGGCCCAGACTCAGCTCACCGGAAATGCCGACCACCAGATTCAGGGACAGCGCCATGACGATGTAGGCACAGATGGGGATGAGCTGACCGGAGAAGGAGTTGCTCAGCAGTCCGGCAGAGGACAACCCCTGAAACACGGCGAAGAAGGCGATGATGAGGGCGTAGTTGATAAAGCCGTTGAGGGAGCGGGAATTGATTTTTTTCATAGATCTCACCTCAAACTTTCTCGCTGACCTTCTTGCCCAGCAAGCCGGTAGGCTTGACCAGAAGCACGACGATCAGAACAGCGAACACGATAGCGTCGGAGAGGGCGGTGGAGATGTAGGCCTTGCTGAAGGTCTCAATCACGCCCAGCAGGATGCCGCCCAGCATAGCGCCGGGGATGGAACCGATGCCGCCGAACACAGCGGCGGTAAATGCCTTGATGCCGGGCATAGAGCCGGTGGTAGGCATCAGCAGGGGGGAAGTGGAGAGCATCAGCACGCCGGCAATCGCCGCCAGACCGGAACCGATGGCGAAGGTCAGGGAAATAGTGCCGTTTACATTGATGCCCATCAGCTGAGCCGCACCCTTGTCTTCACTGACGGCCCGCATGGCCTTGCCCATCTTGGTTTTGTTGGTAAACAGGGTCAGAGCAATCATGATGACCACGCAGATCAGAATGGTGATGATGCTGGCAGCGGAAATGGTGATGTAACCGATCTTAATGGAAGGCAGGTCAATCAGCTTGGGGAAGAATACCGGGGTGGAGGACCAGACCAGCAGAGCGGCGTTCTGGAGGAAGTAGCTGACGCCGATGGCGGTAATCAGAACGGCCAGCGAGGTGGCGTCACGCAGGGGCTTGTAGGCCAGACGCTCGATGACAATGCCCAGCAGGGTGCAGACCAGCATGGAGAACAGGATGGAGGGGATGGCGGGCAGTCCCATGTAGGCGCTGGCACAGTAGGCCATGTAGCCGCCCACCATAATGACATCGCCGTGGGCAAAGTTCAGCATTTTTGCAATGCCGTACACCATGGTGTAACCCAAGGCGATAATGGCATACACGCTGCCCAGACTGATGCCGTTGATCAGATTGTATAACATATTGAACACCTCATTTATAAGGAAAGTAAAACTTCGGAGGGATATGCACGACAAGGGGCTGTCTTACAAAGACAACCCCTTGTTTTGTACAGAGTTTAGATGAACAGGGGTCAGCGGCTCAGATGCCGACATATTTGCCGTCCTTGATCATAACGGTGTTGGGCAGTTTGTTGACTTCGCCGTTGGTGCCCCAGGTCATGCCCATGCCGGTCAGACCGTCGGCGGAGAAGTCAGAGCTGGTGAGAACACCAATCAGAATGTCGCAAAGCTCCTGATAGGTGAGGTCGGTAACATCCAGACCGCCGTTGGCTTCGGCGTAGTGAGAGAGGGCGGCGTAAATGATGTAAACGGCGTCGTAGGAGTCAGCGGCAAACTGGGAGGGGATCTCCTTGAATTTTTCCTGATACTTGGAAACAAAACTGACCGTAGCCGGGTCACCGGCGGTGGCAGCAAAGGGAGTCAGCATAATGACGCCTTCTGCCAGATCGGTGTCAAAGCCCTTCAGGCCGAGAATGCCGTCCATGCCGTCCACGCCAATGATGTTGGAATCATAGCCCATAGCGTCCGCCTGATGCATGATGAGGGAGGCGGGAGTGTAGTAGATGGGGAGGAACAGAAGGTCGGTGCCTTTGCTCATGGCTTTGCTGATCTGAACGGAGAAGTCGATGGTGTTGTCATCGGGGAAGGTGGTGGTGCTGAGGATTTCCAGACCAAGCTTGTCTGCTTCGGCCAAGAAAGCCTGTGCCACGCCGGAGGAGTAAGCGTCAGAGTTGTTGTAGATCATGGAAATACGGGCGTCGGGGAAATTCTCAGCAATGTAGTGGGCCGGAGCCACACCCATGTTGGGGTCGCTGAAGCAGACCTGAAATACATTGTCCTTGCCCTTGGTGATGTCCGGGGAAGAAGCGGAGGGGGTCAGCAGGAACATCCGGTCGGTGTAGGCTTCGGCGGCAACCGCGGCACAGGGGGTGCTGGTGGTGCTGCCGACGATGACCTGAACGCCCCAGTCCTTCAGAACATTGTAGGCATTGACGCTCTTTTCTGCGTCGTGCTCGTCGTCCTGATTGTTTAGCTCGATCTGAAAACCGGAGCTGAAGGAGTTGATCTCATCCACGGCAATAGTGGCGGCGTTGGCGACCGAGGTGCCGTAGAGTGCGGCACCGCCGGTCAGAGGACCGATGGTGCCCAGTTTCAATGTGCCGGTCAACTGGTCGGAGATCATTTCCGTAGGAATGTCGGGTACTTTGCTGGGATCGACAGGGTCGGATACCTCCGGAGCATCGCTCTGGGATACGCTGCCGGGTACACTGGAGGAACCGGCTGCACCGCAGCCGGTCAGTGCGGCCAGACATACGGATACGGCCAGCAGTAGGGCAATCAACTTTTTCATGGAAAATGCCTCCTTTAATCATCCCTCCGTTTCTTTGCCGTGGAGGGATGTAATTTGAAAAATACGGCCGGATTCGATGGAAACCATCGACCGAGCCGAGTGGGTTGAAAGAAATGAAATTGATGTTGACAATTATATTTGATGTGTGCCACTGTGTCAACTAGTAATTCTAACAAAACGCTTTAAAATTGCAGCGCAAATATAGGAAAAAATGAAATAGATTTTGAGAAATAACACAAAAATGAAGTTAAAGTCATAAAAACAGGAGGGCGTTCAAAAAAGAGATTGCTTACCACTGCAAACTTCTGTTTCATTTTAGTAGAAATATCTACACTTTGTCAATATAAGGGACAAAAAGAAAACCGCCGACAAGGGCTGTCGGCGGTTTGAAAGGTTGAGGGAAGGATTATTGCTCCGTAGAGAGGAGAATGCGATCGTTGTTCATCGCTCGTCCGGCACCCACACTAAATTTTTCCAGAAGGTCGTTTACGGTCAAACCGCTGCGCTCTTCATCCCGGACATCCAGAATGATGCGGCCCCGATCCATCATCAGGGTGCGGTTGCCCAGCTCCAGTGCCTGCTTCATGTTGTGGGTAATCATCAGGCAGGTGAGATTCTGCTCCTTCACGATCTTCTGAGTGAGGGTCAGCACCTTTTCTGCCGTACCCGGGTCCAGTGCGGCGGTGTGCTCATCCAGCAGCAGCACCTTTGGGGGAACCAGCGTGGCCATCAGCAGGGTGAGGGCCTGACGCTGACCGCCGGAGAGCAGTCCCACCGGTTGGCGCATCCGGTCCTCCAGCCCCATGTCCAGCATGGACAGCTTTTCCCGGAACAGTTCCTTGTCCGCCTTGGTGATGCGGCTGAGGAAGGCGTTTTTGTGTCGTGAGGTCCGCAGATAGGCCACAGCAAGGTTTTCCTCGATGGTCATGTTGGGAGCGGTGCCACGCATGGGGTCCTGAAAGAGGTGACCGATGCAGCGGGAGCGCTGATGCTCCGGCTGGAAGGTGACATCCTGTCCGTCCAGAAGGACCTGCCCCTCGTCGGCAATAAAGGCACCGCAGATGGCATTGAACAGGGTGGACTTGCCGGCACCGTTGGAACCGATGATGGTAATAAAATCCCCGGGACGCACATCCAGATTCAGATGATCCAGCGCCTTCTTTTCATTGGGCGTGCCGGGATTGAAGGTTTTGGAAATCTCATTCAGTTTCAGCATACCGGAACGCCTCCTTTTTTGCATTTACGATCTTGCAGCGCCGCCCAAATCATACCGACGATGCTGAGGGCAGCCAGCAGGAAGAACAGCGGGCGAAGCTCTGCCAGAGCGTTTGCCAGAAAAACGAAGAGTATGTCTGCGGTTAAAAAGGCCATCAGCAGAATGCGATACAGGTTTTTCCCCTTGGCAGCCAGCTTTTTCTGCTTCAAATCGACCAGCTTCATCAGGGTGGGGTAAGAGATGGCCACAGCCACAATGATTGCGCTGACCAGCTTCAATGCGCTGGCAGGCAGGTGGAATCGCATGGCGATGCCAACCAGAATGCGGTAGAGGCAAGCGCCGATGACCACGCCGGCGGCACGCATGGGAATGCTCTTTCTGCCGAACAGGGTTTCACCGATAATCAGGCTGGCCAGTGCCACTGTGACCATGCCGGTGCCCATGTTGATGTCGCAGGTTTTGTTGTATTCACCGATCAGGCAGCCGGCCAGAGCGGTGATAGCGCCGGAGATGCAAAGACCGAACATCACCATGCGAGAAGGGTTGATGGAAGAGGAGCGAACCATGTCCGGGTTGTTGCCGGTGGCACGAATGGAAAGACCCAGCCGGGTGCGCAGCAGCACCAGCAGCAGCACCGCCACCAGAACGGTGAAGAGGAAAATGACCACCAGTTTGTAGTAGTCGGCGAGGAAGGTGCCTGCCAGCAGAGTCTTAGCGGCGGTAAATACGGTGGAGGTGTCGTTGAGGCTCAGCGTGGATTTTCCCATAATGCCGATGTTGATGCTGTATAGTCCGGTGTTGACAATGATACCGGCCAGCAGACTTTCAACCCCCATCTTGGTTTGAAGAAATGCGGTGATGAACCCGGACAGCACACCGGCGAAGATAGCGGCAAAGATAGCCAGTACCGGGTGACCGGACAGAGCCACAATGCTGCCCACGGCACAGCCCAAGGTGTAGCAGCCGTCGGTGGACAGGTCACATACATTCAGCATGGAGTAGCTCAGGAACAAGGCCAGAGCCACCAGTGCGTAGATCAGACCCAGTTCCAGGGCGGTCTGAAGGATGCCCCATGAAATCATGAAAAATACCTCCTTTGTTTGTCACAGTGAGCCGGACCAGAAGGTCAGGACTGGGAATCGAACTCCGTCTGAGTCTGCAGCTCAGTAAAATCGGAAGTAATGTCAGAGAAAGCGGTCTTGACCTGCTCCAAATCATAGCCCAGAGCATCGCAGGTCTCGGTGTTGATGGAAACATTGCCGTTATCGAAGGTGGCTACCGGCATCGTGGCGGGATCAGCGCCATCCACCAGAATTTCCACTGCCATATCAGCGGTCTTGCGGCCCAACTCGTCGTACTTCACGCCGTAGCCGCAGAAAGCACCCCAGAGGGCGAAGGAGTCAGCACCGCCGAAGTGGGGGATGCCGGCATCGGTGAGAATTTCGGACACAGACATTTCAGCTGCCATAATGGTGTTGTCGGTGGGAGTGAACACAGCGTCCACGCCCTCAGCCACCAGAGCCTGAGCGGCCAGCTGCACCTCGTCGGTGTTGGCGCCGGTCTTTTCGATGACCTTGATGCCCTTTTCAGCGAAAATTTCCTTAGCTTCCGCAATGGCGGCGGTGGAGGAGTCCTGAGCGGTGTTGTAGAGCAGACCCACATAGTCCAAGTCCGGGTCATTGGCGATCATCAGCTCAATCATGTCGCTGACATTCAGCTTGTCACTGGTTCCGGTGATGCGACCGCCGGGAGCGTCCATGCTTTCGATGATGCCGGTGCCGACGGGGTCAGAAATGGCGGCGAAGAGCACGGGAATGTCGGTGTCCTCCGTTGCGCTGAGCATGGTGACAGCGGTGGGAGTTGCCACAGCAATGATGAGATCCACATCGTCGGCAATCATGTTCTGACCGATCTGATTCAGCACACCGGCATCGCCCTGTGCATTATCATAGTAGTCGGCGTAATTAAATGTGACGCCCAATTCCTTTCCACGGGCATCCAGCTGAGACTGAATGTTGCTGACGATCTGATTGAGCGAAGCGTCATCCAGATAGTTGACCACACCGACCTTATATTCCTTGCCGTCGGTGGGAGTAGAGGATGAGGTGCCGGAGCCACAGGCGGTCAGAACGAGAACCATGGCCAGGGCCAGCAAAAGAGAAGTCAATTTTTTCATAGAAAGAACCTCCTGAAAATTGTTGAGCGGCAGGCCATCCACAGGAAAAGGGGTATAAAAAAAGCCCCTGTCCCACCATGGGACAAGAGCTGACTCCTGCGGTACCACCCAAATTGACGAAAAATCGTCCACTTTTCACCCTGCGCTGTTCCTACGCAGTCCCTGGGGTAACGGGCGGGTTCCCGTCAGAACCTACTGGAGCGAATGCTCGTTCAGCCTGCCCTCGAAAGGCCATTCATCCTCCTGCCGGTACTGCGCTCACACCATTCGCAGCTCGCTTTGCCCGGAGTACGGGGGACTACTCTTCTTCCTCGTCGGTTTATTGTGGTAAAGTATAGACCCTGCAAATGGGAATGTCAACAGGAAAAAGGAAAAAGATTGCCTGAGAAATGAGAAATCGTTATAATAGAGGCAATCGAATGTAGGAAGAAGGAGGGATCGCTGTGCTGCGGTTCATTCTGGGCAGAGATCAGAAGCAGATCACCGATTCCGTGCTGAAGCGTGCCGTAGAGCCGGGACAGGATTCGGTGCTGATTGTGGTTCCGGAGCAGTATTCTCATGTGACGGAACGAAAATTATGTAAACTTGGCGGAGACTCTGTTTCCGCTCGGGCGGAGGTGCTGACCTTTTCCAGGTTGGCCCAGCGGGTCTTTCAGGAGTTGGGCGGCAGTGCCCGACCCACATTGGATCAGGGCGGTCGACTGCTGCTGATGCACCTTGCGGTGCGGAAGCTGGCAGGAGCCTTGCAGGTCTATCGCCGCAGTAGTGAACGGGCTGGATTTTTGACCAGTCTGATCTCTACGGCGGACGATTGTAAGAGCAACTGCATTTCCTCGGACCTGCTGTTGGAGGCAGGAGAAGCGGAGGAAACATCCTCCGGGCAGCGTCTCCGTGAGCTGGGCCTTATTTTTGCGGCCTATGATGCTTTGACGGCCCAGCGGGCAGAAGACCCTCGGGACCGGCTCACTCGGCTTGCCGATACCTTGCAGGGCAGCGGCTACTTTAAGGGAAAGCGCATCTATTTGGATGGGTTCACGGACTTTACGCCTCAGGAAAAGCGAATTATGCCGTCCATGCTCCGACAGGCCAAAGAGGTCGTAGTCGGGCTTCGCTGTGATACCTTGGACCCCACCGGAGCCGAGATTTTCCGTCCTACCCGTACCACGGCGTTGGGGCTGATTGCGCTTGCCCGGGAGAATACGGTGGGGATGGAATATGAGGTGCTGGCGCAAGATTCCCGTGCCCCGGAGTTCGCTTTTCTGGAGCAGCACCTCTTTGGTGAAACCGGCGAAGCCTATCCTGTCCCGGCAGAACAGGTTTATTTCTGCAAAGCGGAGCAGCCTTATAGTGAAATGGAACGGGTTGCAGAGGAGATTCTCGCTTTGGTTCGAGAGCATGGGTATCACTTCCGGGATATTTCCGTGGTGTCCCGTTCTCTGGAATCCAACAGTAAGCGGCTGGAAGCGGTGTTCCAGCGCTACGGAATTCCGCTCTTTTTGAGCCGAATGGACGATATTTTACAGAAACCGGTGCTGACTTTGCTCACTTCTGCCTTGGATTCGGTGGCAGGAGGCTATGAATATGAGGATGTGTTCCGCTACCTGAAAACGGACCTGACCGGTACCTCCCGGGAAGATCGGGATGAGCTGGAAAACTATGTGCTGACTTGGGATATCCGTGGTTCCTATTGGACCACGGACAAGCCTTGGAAGTGGCATCCCGGTGGTTATGGACAGAAAAAGACGGACCAGTCAAATGCCTTGATTGAGAAAATGGATCGGTTGCGCCGAACCATCATTGCTCCGCTGGAGCATCTGCGCAAGGCGGAGGCTCATACCGGAGCCGAGTGGGCAGAAGCAGTCTATGCGTTTTTGGAAGAAATCGACCTGCCCCACTGTCTGACCCGCAGAAACGAAGAGCTGCTGAAGCAGAATGAGCTTCAGCAGGCGGAGGAATATGCCCAGGTTTGGGAAGTGCTGACGCTGGCTTTGGAGCAGTGCCATGATCTGCTGGGCGAGGACAGCATGACGCTGCCGGAATTTGCCGACTTGTTCCGTCTGGTGCTGAGTCAGTATCAGGTGGGGTCCATTCCGGTTTCGCTGGATCGGGTGACCTGCAGTGATATGGCTCGTGTGAGCCACGCCACCGGCAAGGTGCTGTTCCTGCTGGATGCGGATGACGGAAGCATTCCCCAGATTCATGAGGAAACGGGTCTGCTGACCGAGGAAGATAAAAAGCTGCTCTCTCAGCTGGGCGCTGACCCGGGTTTGGATCGGGACGGACGGATGGACCGTGAAATGATGCTGGTCTATGAATGCTGTACCATGCCGGAAGACCGGCTCTATGTCAGCTATGCTGCCCATGGAATGGACGGGATGGAGCAGCGTCCGTCGTTTTTGGTGCATCGTTTGCAGGAGCTGTTCCCGGTTGGTATGAATGATTATGTAAACTATAAAACGCCCTCTGCCATGTCTGCTGCCTTGGAGGCGGCGGCACGGAACGGAGATCAGGCGCTGCTGGAAGGGCTTGCAGAGTTGGAACGGGGTGAAGGCGCTCGGAAGGCGCTGCGTGCCATGGACGACGCCCGCAAGCCCTTGTCCCTGGAAGCGGTGCAGGAACTGTATCAGGGAACGGTTCGTATGTCAGCGTCCAAGATGGATAAGATCAAATCCTGCCATTATTCCTATTTCCTCCAGTATGGACTCAATGCCAAGCCCCGCCGGAAAGCCGGATTGGCAGCCCCGGAAGCCGGTACCTTCGTCCACTATGTGCTGGAACATGTGCTGGCGGAAACCAAGGAACATGGCGGCGTGGCGCAGCTGGAAGAAGCGGAAGTGAAGAAGCTGGCCAGCGCAGTGACTGAGCGCTATATTGCGGAAGAACTGGGCGGCATGGAGGATAAAACCCCCCGGTTCCGCTATCTCTTCCGCAGACTTGCTCAGTCTGCTGCGGAAGTCACTTGGATGATGATTGAGGAATTGCAGGTCTCGGACTTTGAACCCATTGCCTTCGAGTTGGGGTTTGGCCGGAATGAGGCACTGCCCCCGGTTCAGCTTGATGTGGATGGCATCCATGTTTCCATCACCGGTTTTGTGGACCGTGTGGATGGATGGGTGCATGACGGACGGCTGTACCTCCGAGTCATGGACTATAAAACCGGACATAAGAGCTTTGACCTCACGGACATTTGGCACGGCTTGAATCTGCAAATGCTGCTGTATCTGTTCACTTTGGAGTCCAAGGGTATGCCGGGACAGGATTTGCCGGTGGTTCCGGCAGGTGTGCTGTATCTGCCCGCACGGGAAGAGCGAATCGTGGGCAGTCGTTCCATGGATGAGGAGAAACGACGCAAAGACTTAGAAGGTAAGTTGAAACGCAGCGGACTGATTTTAAACGACCCGAATGTGGTGGATGCCATGGAGCATATTCCCCTTGGTTCTTCGGCCCGGTTCCTGCCGGTGCAGGTGAGCAAGAAAACGGGCGCCATTTCCGGAGATAGTCTGGCCTCGGCGGCCCAGCTGGGCAAGCTGCGAACCCATATCCAGCATGTGCTTCGGGACATTGCCCGGGAAATTGCCGGGGGTAATATTGCCGCCGATCCGTGGTTCCGGGACGATAAGCGCACCGCTTGCCAGTGGTGCGAGTTTGCGTCGGCCTGTCATTTTGAGGAAGGCAATCGGGGCGAGTGCAGTCGGTATCTCTACCCCATTAAGGGTACGGCGTTTTGGGATGAATTGGACGAAGAAGAGAGAGGAGGTGTCTGATCGTGGGTGTGAAGCTGACTTATCAGCAGCGTGCTGCTGTGGATAATCGTGGCGGAGAGCTGTTGGTCTCTGCCGCAGCCGGTTCCGGTAAAACCAGAATTTTGGTGGAACGGCTGCTGAACCGTGTGGAAGAGGAACATCTGGATCTGGACCACTTCCTTGTCATTACCTATACCAAGGCGGCGGCAGCAGAGCTTCGGGGCAAGATCATGGACGAACTGAACGCTCGTTTGGCGGCTAAGCCGGATGACCCTTTGCTGCGACGGCAAAAACTGGTCATCTATCGGGCGCAGATTTCCACGATCCACTCCTTCTGTACCGCATTTCTGCGGGAGGAGGGCTATCGCATCGACCTGAACGGCGATTTCCGTGTGGGCGATGAAAGCGAGTGTAAGCTGCTGAAAAATCGGGTGCTGGAGCGTATTCTGGAAGAACGCTACCAGAATCTTCAGGAGAACAGCGTGTATGCGTCTCTGGTGGATGTATTTTCTGCAGGACGGGACGACCAGAAGATTTCCCAGATCGTGCTGGACATTCACAGTCGTGTCCAGAGCCATCCGGCGCCGGAGCGTTGGCTGAAGGAACAGGCCGAGCGGTTTGATCTGAGTGGTGTGAAGGATGTTTCGGACACCGATTGGGGCAGACTGCTCATGGAGGACGCCCGCAGACAGGTGGCATACTGGCACCGCCGCTTTGTGGAGGCACTGGACCTGCTGCAGGAGGATGCGGCCTTGGAGCAGGCCTATTCGGAGAGCTTTGACAGCACGCTGGACAGCATGGATGATTTCCTCGCTGCATTGGACCGGGGCTGGGACAGTGCCCGTGCCCTGAGCGAAATCCAGTTCCCGAAGCTGGGCAGTTCCCGTAAAGTGGAGGACAAGGCGCTGCAGGAGCAGGTCAAGAAGATGCGGGAGCGCTGCAAAAAGCGGATGAAGAAGGTGGCAGACAGCTTCTCTGATTCCAGCGCAGACCTGATTGCGGATATGCAGACGGTGCTGCCGGTGGTGCAGGAGCTGCTGAAACTGGTGCAGGAATTTGACGATGTGTACTGTGCGGAAAAGCGCAGATTGAATCTGGTGGACTTTTCTGATTTGGAGCACCTGACCCTCAAGCTGCTGGTGGATGAGGACGGTAAGACCGCAGAATTGGCCCATCGCTGGCAGGCACGGTATGCGGAGATCATGGTGGACGAGTATCAGGACACCAACGAGGTGCAGAACGCCATTTTCCGAGCCATCAGCGACGAGGGAAAGCACCTCTTTGAGGTGGGCGATGTCAAGCAGTCCATCTACCGCTTCCGACTGGCAGACCCCACCATCTTTTTGGGGAAATATCATGCCTTTCCGGAGGCGTCCGAGGCAAAGGA
Source organism: Oscillospiraceae bacterium (assembly GCA_020025295.1). Classification (GTDB taxonomy): domain Bacteria; phylum Bacillota; class Clostridia; order Oscillospirales; family Oscillospiraceae; genus UMGS1766. The sequence continues at coordinate 39,121 of JAHHSJ010000006.1, forward strand.
CGGAGAACCGAGGAGCGTAGTCCTGTCCTACAATTTCCGTTCCAGAGCGTCCGTTCTGGAAGGTGTCAACTTTGTGTTTAAAAATATTATGTCTACTGCTTTTGGCGAGTTGGACTATACGCCCGATCAGTGGCTTTATCCCAAGCTGCCCTACCCGGAGCAGCCGGAGGACAAGGTGGAGTTGGATGTGCTGGATATGAGCACGATTGACCAACAGGAGAACGAAGCCAAGGTCAGCCGGGATGCGGCAGAAGCGGAGTTTGTGGCTCAGCGTGTGGAAGAACTGCTGAATCAGTTTTACCCGGTCACCAAGGGCGACGGGTTCCGTGCGGTGGAGCCGGAGGATATTGCGATTTTGTACCGTTCCCCCGGTTCTGTGATGGGGCATCTCACCCGGGCACTGGATCGCCACCATATTCCTTGGACCAGTGACGGAGCCGGCAGCTTCTTTGAAACCGATGAAGTTGCGACCGCCATGGCATTTCTGCAAATTGTGGATAATCCCCGGCAGGATGTGCCTTTGGTGGCGGTGCTTACCAGCCCGGTGTATCAGTTTACCGGCAGCGATCTGGCTCACCTGCGTGCCCAGTGCCGAGAGGGCGACCTTTACGATTGCCTGATGGCCGGTGTGGAGCGGGGCGAAGAGAACTGTGTCCGCTTTGCGGAAACGCTGAACCAGCTGCGCACCTTGGCGGTGGACCTCTCCGGAAGCCGACTGCTCTGGCTGATTTATGAGCGGACGGGGCTGATGGCGGTCTATGGAGCGATGGACGGCGGCACCCAGCGGCAGGAGAATCTGCGCCTGCTCCATGAGTATGCCCAGCGCTTTGAGCGCAGCGGACATCAGGGCGTGTTCGGCCTCATCAACCAGCTGTGTACGCTGCGAGACCGGGGCGAGCGCCTGCCGGGTGCTGTGGACTCCGGCGGCAGCGGTGTCCGCATTATGTCAATCCACAAATCGAAGGGTCTGGAATTTCCTGTGGTGGTGCTGGCAGGACTGAACCGCCAGTTCAATCGCATGGATATGCGAGAGCCCGTGCTATTCCATCCCAAATACGGTGTTGGACCCAGCGGCTTGGAGCAGGAGCTGCGCATTGAGTACCCCACTCTGGCCCGAAAAGCGGTGGCACTGCAGCTGGAACGGGAAATGAAGGCAGAGGAAATGCGTTTGCTCTATGTGGGCATGACCCGAGCCAGAGAAAAGCTCATTTTGGTGTCTACCAGCAGTAACTGGGGAAAACAGGCGGCGAAACTGGCGGATGACGCCGGTCCTACGCCGGACCCGGGGGCTCTGGACGGCCTGAGTTCGGTAGGGGAGTGGCTGTTGCTGCCGGCGATGGCACGCACCGACGCCACGGCCCTTCGTGCCGGCGGCGGAGTGAACTGTTCGCTGATTGTGCCGGAGGATCGGTGGATTATTCGTCTGCTGCCGGCGCCCAAACCCGGAATCACCCATCGGAAGAACGAATCGAATGTGGGGCGAAAGCATTTGCTCACCGAGGAAGAGCGGGAGAGGCTGGAATGGGAGAATCCCAATGCCATTTTGTCCGAAATCCCCTCCAAGGTGACCGCAACCCAGCTGAAAGGACGGGCACTGGATCAGGAGAGCGCAGAGGGCACGGTGGTCCGAAAACACGAATTTACATTCCAGCGCCCCCGGTTCGATCAGGAGACACGGGGCTTGCAGGCCAATGAAATCGGCACCGCCGTGCACACGGTGATGCAGCTCATCGATCCCGAGGAAGGGCGTACCGTCCCCGGGGTCCGGGAGGAAATTCAGCGATTGGTGGAGATGGATATTCTCACTCCGGCAGCGGCAAAGGAAATTCGCCCGGAACTGATTGCGGCGTTTTTTGATTCCGAACTGGGACGAGAAGCGGCAAAGGCGGAGGATCTCCGACGGGAATTCAAATTTTCCGTGCTGGAGCCGGCCGGTCAGTTTTATCCCGGCCTTCCGGAGGGAGAGGAGATTTTGCTTCAGGGCGTCATTGACTGCTGCTTTACCGGCACTCGGGGGTTGACGGTGATCGACTTTAAGACCGATCGGGTGACCGAGGGGAGTGAGGAAGCGCATTCCAAACGCTACTTGACCCAGCTGGATGTTTATACCCGAGCGCTCTCCAAAATCACCGGATGCCCGGTGCAGCGCCGTGTTCTGTGGTACTTTGCCACAGGCTGTGCCGTGGAACTATAATTTTTTAGAAAAATCGCAAAACCCATTGCAATTTCAGCTGTACTGTGATATTATACTAAGGCTTACGTGGTGCGTAACAAAGTGTGCGTACCGATCGTATTCAATCTGTGAAATTTCAGAAAGGGGTGAATCAAGTCATGAAGAACGGAATCCATCCTAATTACGAGCAGACCACGATCCGCTGCGCTTGTGGTGCTGTCTATCCCACTGGCTCTACCAAGAAGGACATCCGCGTGGAAGTTTGCGCTAAGTGCCACCCCTTCTTCACCGGTAAGCAGAAGGTGCTCGATACCGGCGGTCGTGTCAGCCGCTTCAACAAGAAGTTCGGTCTGGACAAGTAATTCAGCTAAGAAACACCGCATCGGATTCGATGCGGTGTTTTTGCATAAACTGGGCTGTAAAGCATTTTTGGGAGGTTAGAATAATGTTGACTAAAATCGACCCTAAGTCCCTTGTGATGAACCCCTTTGAGACCATTGGCAAGCAGTGGATGCTGGTGACGGCAGGAACGCCGGAGCATTGCAATACCATGACGGCCAGTTGGGGCGGAGTGGGTATCCTGTGGAACCGCCCGGTAGCCATGGCCTATATTCGTCCTCAGCGCTACACCAAGCAGTTTGTGGATGAGCAGGACTACTTTACCCTGAGCTTCCTGCCGGAAAGCCAGCGGGAAAACCTGACCTATTGCGGCCGTGTGAGCGGACGGGATGAGGATAAGATCGCCCATTGCGGTTTTACCGTGGAGTGCGCGGAATGTGGAGCACCCTATTTTGGCGAGGCAGAGCTGGTGCTGGTGTGCCGCAAGCTGTATCGCCAGACCTTGACGAAAGAATCCTTCGTGGTGCCGGAAGTGTGCGAGCAGAGCTATGCACAGAACGACTATCACGATATGTATATTGCGGAGATTGTGGAGGCTTATCGCCGTACCTGATCTCCGGGAGGGTTTCCTATGGCTGAGAACATGGAAGAAAAAGTGAATCGTGCGATTCTGGTGGGCTTGAACAGCCCCCGACTGTCCCAGATGGACAATGCCACGGACTCCAGTATGGAGGAATTGGCGGCACTGCTGGAAACTGCCGGCGGCGAGAGCCTCGGCGTGGTGGTGCAGAACAAGGACTGCCCCGATCCGGCTACCTTTATCGGTGACGGTAAAGTGGATGAGGTCCGGGACTTGGTTCAGGCGACGGAGGCGGATCTGGTCATCTTTGATAATGACCTGTCTCCCAGTCAGGTCCGTGTGCTGACGGAGCGCATTGGCGTGCAGGTCATGGACCGTTCCGCACTGATTCTGGATATTTTTGCCCAGCGTGCCCGCACCCGAGAGGGCCGGTTGCAGGTGGAGCTGGCGCAGTATAAGTATCTGCTGCCCCGACTCACCGGTATGTGGAAGCACCTGACCCGTCAGAACGCCTCCGGCGGCAAGTCTCCTATCGGTACCCGTGGCCCCGGTGAGACGCAGTTGGAGTCGGACCGCCGCCATATCCGCCGCAAGCTGCAAAAGCTGGAGGAGGAGCTGGCCGAGGTGCGCCGCATCCGTGGCGTGCAGAGAGAACGCCGAATCAAGAACGAAGTTCCCGTGGTGGCGATTGTGGGCTATACCAACGCCGGCAAGTCTACCTTGCTGAACCATTTGACGGGAGCTGAAATCCCGGCCAATAACCGACTGTTTGATACGCTGGATACCACCACCCGTATGCTGGAAATCACCGATACCTGTACGGTTCTGGTGTCCGATACCGTCGGATTTATCCGGAAGCTGCCCCATCATCTGGTGGAGGCCTTTAAGGCCACGCTGGAAGAGTTGCAGTACGCTGATTTGCTGCTCCATGTGATCGACGCCTCCAATCCGGAGTGGAGAGATCAGGCGGAAGTGGTGGATCGTCTGATCCGTGAGCTGGGAGCGCAGGAAACGCCCCGTCTGGAGGTCTTTAATAAGTCGGACCTCTATGTGGGTGACATCCGTCCTCACGGTGAGAATATCGTGTCCATCTCTGCCAAGACCGGCGAGGGCATTCCCGAGTTGCTGCAGAAGATTGCAGACCGACTGGACAGCGGAGCCAAGCGTGTGGTGCTGCACCTGCCCTATGAGCAGGGCGGCGTGCTGGATACCCTGTACCGGGAAGCCAAGGTGGAGCAGGTGGAGTACGCCGAAACCATCGAGGTGACTGCGGTTCTGACGCCCAAGCTGTTGGGACAGCTCCGTGGCTGGGTGTTCCCGCCTCTGCCGGAAGAGAAAGAGGATTGGGAGCGATGACGGAGTATTTCATTCCGACGGGAGCGTCTGAAACGGAGTATGTGGAAAAGCGCTCCCGATTCATCGGTCATGTGCAGCGGGTAGAAACGGAAGAGGAAGCCCGTGCCTTCATTGATTCGATGAAAAAGCGCTACTATGACGCCCGTCATAACTGCTGGTGTTATATTATCAAGGAGAGCGGCGCCGTCCGCTATTCCGATGATGGAGAGCCTCAGGGAACGGCGGGTCAGCCCATGCTGGGTGTCTTTGAAAAGGAAGGCATCACCAATGTGGTCTGTGTGGTGACCCGTTACTTCGGCGGTATCCTGCTGGGTGCCGGCGGCTTGGTGCGGGCATACACCAAGTCGGCGAAGGATGCGCTGGACGCTGCCGGAGTGAGTGTGGTGCGTCGCTGGGTCAAACTGCTGGTGCCCTGCTCCTATAAAAGCTACGAGCGTATCCGGAACGAAACAGAGAAGTTCGGAGCGGTCATTCAGGACACGGAGTACGGAGCCGATATTCTCCTGACCGTGTTGGTTCCGGAGCAGGATGCGGAAGGGTATACCGCCATGATGATTGACCTGACTGCCGGAGAGGTGGAGCCAATTGCCGACGGCGAAGAGCTTCAACCGGTACAAATTCGATAAAATTATGGAAAAAAGAGGGCGTTTCGCCCTCTTTTTTATTGTGGTTATCGTGTACAGATGATATAATGAAAAAGTATATTTTTTAAGAGAGGGAGAAATCAATATGGAAAAGAAAAAAGGCGGTGCAATTGCGCTGCTCCCGATTGGAGTGTTTTTGGTCCTGTATCTGGGTCTCGGCATTGTGTTCGAGTATGTCATGAAGATCGAAATGGGCTTTTACAACATTCCCATCGTTGTTGCATTCTTGGCAGCCATTCTCGTGGCCTGTCTGCAAAACCGCAGTGTATCTTTCAATGACAAGATCAAGCTGATGGCAGACGGTGTGGGAGACCCCACCATCCTGACCATGATCCTGATTTTCCTTGCGGCCGGTATGTTCGTCGGCGTGGTGGGACGCAGCAGTGCGGAGAGCGTGGCCTACTTCATGCTGTCCATCCTGCCTGCCCGTCTGGCTGTGGCCGTCCTGTTTGTGGTGTCCTGTTTTGTTTCCACGGCTATGGGCACTTCCTGCGGCACCATTGCCCTGATCGTTCCCATCGGTATTGCTGTTTCGGAAGCTTCCGGCTTCAGTATGCCCCTGTGCATCGGCTCCGTGATGGGCGGTGCAATGTTCGGTGACAACCTGTCCTTTATTTCCGACACCACCATCGCCGCCTGTAATACGCAGGGCTGCGCTATGCGGGATAAGTTCAAGGCTAACTTCTGGATTGCGTTCCCTGCGGCTGTGGCTGCACTGATTGTCATTCTGGTGCTGAGCATGAATGTGGAAATCAACGGTCAGATCAGCCGTGAGTACTCTCTGATTCAGCTGATTCCCTATCTGCTGGTTCTGGTGGGTGGTATCGCAGGCATCAATGTGTTTGTGGTGCTGCTGATCGGCATTGTTTCCGGCTCTGCCATCATGCTGGCAACCGGTGCGGTGGCTCCCATCGATCTGCTGAAGAACATGGGCTCCGGCGCTTCCGGTATGTACGAAACCATCATGGTTGCCGTGCTGGTGGCAGCCCTGTGTGGCCTGATCCGTGCCTATGGCGGATTTGATGCGCTGCTGGCCGGTATTAAAAAGTTCTTCAAGGGCAATAAGGGCGGCCAGCTGGGCATGGGCCTGCTGGTGGGTGCTATGGATATTGCTACCGCCAACAACACCGTTGCCATCGTCATGGCTGGCCCCATCGCCAAAGAGATGAGTCAGGAATACAACATCTCTGCCAAGAAGGCCGCTTCCATTCTGGATATTTACGGCTGCGTGGTGCAGGGTATGCTGCCCTATGGCGCTCAGATGCTGTACGCATTGAGTGCAGCTGTGGTTATGGGACATACCATCACCGCGTTTGAGGTGATTCCTTATATGTTCTATCCCTTCTGTCTGCTGATCAGTATGCTGATCTTCACCTTCCTGGTGCCGGAGAAGCGCAAGTAAGCAAAGTCTATTTAACAAGGTTGTGGAGCGGTGCCGCAGTTCGGCACCGCTCTTTTTCTGCGAGAAAACGAAAAACGCTCCGATGTGAATGCACATCGGAGCGTTTGCTATGCTTGGAAAGAAGGATCAGCCCAGCAGAGCGGTAATCATCTTGCAGGTGTCGGACAGATACTCTCTGGGGAATTCCTCCAGCTTGCCTCCGTCGCAGGCAGCGGCCAGATCGGGGTCGATAGGCAGCTGAGCCAGCAGAGAAATGCCGTTTGCAGCGGCGACCTCGGCGCTGTGGCTGTGACCAAAGACCTCCAGCTTCTTGCCGCAGTCGGGGCAGGTAAGGTAGCTGAAGTTCTCCACCAGACCCAGCACGGGAACGTGCATCATCTGAGCCATCTTGACGGCCTTGGTGACGATCATGCCCACCAGATCCTGAGGAGAGGTGACCATGATGATGCCGTCCACAGGCAGGCTCTCAAACACCGTGAGAGCCACATCGCCGGTTCCGGGAGGCATATCCACAAACAGATAGTCAATTTCGCCCCAGCACACATCGGTCCAGAACTGCTTGACCACACCGCCGATGATGGGACCACGCCAAACCACGGGGTCCGTCTCATTCTCGGTGAGCAGGTTCAGGCTCATGATGGAAATGCCGGTGTTGCTGATGGCAGGCATAATGCCCATTTCGCTGCCCATGGCACGCTCGTGGATGCCGAATGCCTTGGGGATGGAGGGGCCGGTGATGTCAGCGTCCATAATACCCACACGATAGCCCATCCGAGTCATCGTCACAGCCAGCTGGCTGGTCACCATACTCTTACCGACGCCGCCCTTGCCGCTGACCACGCCGATCACATGATGAATGACGGAATGGGGGTTGCAGGGCTCATGAAGATCCTTGGGCTGACCGCAGTTATGACCGCAGGAAGAGCAGTCATGGGAGCAGCCTTCTTCGCCTTCGCAGCCGGAGCAGCTCTGGTTTTCGATTTCTTCGCTCATAATATAATTCTCCTTTGCAGGTTAGTTAACAGAATTAGTAGGAGTAGCTTCCGCCGCCGATAAATTCCCGGAGCAGGGAGTCAGGATGGACCAGATCGGAGTCGATATCCTCCAGCTCGTCAAAGGCACGAATCATTTCCAGCAGCTCCTGACGGCGGGGGTTCTCCTGCGGCACTGCCTCAAAAAGGGGCTTCGCAAACTGCTTCATGACGGAAACCTCGTAGGGGAGGGAGGAGTCCAAAATGATTTTTGCTCTGTTTTTGAAGGGGGATATGTACAGCTTCTCGCCACGGCGGACATTGCTCCACATCGCCAGTGTGAACAGCACATCGCTGCCTCGGAAGTTGAGGTCACGGACAGCACGGCGCACCAAACGCATCCAAGTGCCCTTGAACACCAGACGGGAATCGTCCATGATGTTGCTTCGGGCGGAAATGTAAATCGTAGAGGCGTCCGGATGCTGCCCGGCGATCTCGTCATTCAGAGCGTGAATTCCCTCAAAGACAGCCACCTCGTTCTCCTTCAGCTGCAGCGGAGTGCAGCGGCTGGTGTCACGCATCTGACGGCAGAAATCATAGTGGGGGATGCGGATTTCCTTGTGCTGAGAAAGGGCAGTGAAGTGCTCATTGAGCAGATCCATGTCCATGCACAGGGGAGACTCAAAATCGTAGGTTCCTTCCGGCGTGCGAGGGGTGCTTTCCGGGGAAACGGTCTGGAAATAGTTGTCCATTGCAATGGTCTGGGTAATGACACCCCGTTTTTCCAGTGCCTGATCGATTTTCATTGCCGTGGTGGTTTTTCCGCTGCCGGAAGGACCGCTCAGCAACACCAGCGGGCTGTTGGGAAGGTTGCGGATGATTTTCTCTGCTGCTGCATCGATTTTTTTCTGATAAGCAGCGTCACATTCCTCCAAAAACCCTTTCGGGTCAGAACGAATGGCTTCGTTGATACGCTTCAATTCATAGGCCATGATGATTGCTCCTTTCGAGCAGGCTGCGCTGGAAGGAAACCAGCGGTTCCTTGTCCTTACAGATCGTGTCAATTCGTTCCATGTACTGCTGGGGATATTTGGGGTTGGCGATGCGGAGGATTTTTCCGGTGCTGGGGTCCGTCAGCTTGGTAGAGCCGCCGGCGCCCAGAGCCAGAATGGAATGAAGCTCCTCCATAATGCAGATGTTGTAAAGTCCTTCTGTGCCGGGTTTGCACCAGCCGATATTCTCCAGTGCGCCGGACATATACTTCTGGCGGTAGAGGTAATAGGGATACTGCCCACTCTTGCGCAGGGTGTCCCAAGCGTAATCCAGCATGGCGGAGGTTTCCTCGCCGGAGGGTAAGCCCTGACGCTCCATCATGAGTCTTGCACCCTTTTTGAGAGCAAGGGTGTGGACGGTGATGTTTTCCGGGTCCAGCCCCAGTACAGTGTCCAGCGTGTAGCGGAAGCCCTCTACGGTGTCCTTGGGAAGACCTGCAATCAGATCCATATTGACCACTGGGATGCCGCTTTTGCGCACAATGTCGTAGGCGGTAAAAATATCCCGGGCGGAATGGCTGCGGCCCATGGCCTGTAATACATCATCCCGCATACTCTGGGGATTGACGCTGGCCCGGTCTACGCCCAGATCATAAAGCACCTTCATTTTGTCCTCGGTGATGGTGTCCGGGCGTCCGGCCTCCACAGTGAACTCTGCCAGTCGGCTCAAATCCAGCTTGTTCCGCAGATGGGTAATCAGCTGCTCCAGCTGCTTGGCGCTGAGGGTGGTTGGAGTGCCGCCGCCGATGTAAATGGTGCGAACCTTGGCTCCGGCTTGGGGCAGCAGATCTGCAATGGCGTCGATTTCCCGGTTGAGCGCCTCCAGATACGGCTCCACCAGCTTCAGGCTGCGCTTGACATCGGAGGACACAAAGCTGCAGTACACACAGCGGGTAGGGCAGAAGGGGATGCCCAAATAGAGGGAAATGTCGTTGTCCGCCAGCTTTTCCTCGGCGGCAAGGCTTGCCTTGGCGGCATCCATTGCCAGAGCGGTGCGAGCCGGAGAAACAAAGAACTCATTCTGGAACATCCGAATGGTTTCTTTCTCACTGGCGCCGTCCTTCAAGGCTTTGCTGGCCAGCTTGGCCGGTCGGATGCCGGTGAGGGCGCCCCAAGGAAGGGGCTGCCCGGTGCAGGCCACCGCAGCCTTGTAGAAGGACTGCTTCAGGATGCGCTGAATCATGCGGTCCCGGGTAAGGTCGTCCACAAAGGTGTCGGTTTTCACACGGGAAATGCCTACGCCTTCCTGACCGTCCCAAGTCACCTTGGTGTATGCTGTGGTCCAGACGCTGCTCTCCCGAAGGGAGGAAACCGCCCGTCTGGGCTGCCCTTCGTCGGTGTATTCCGGGAGCTGTCCCGGAAAGACCACCATCATCATCTGCTCCACAGCATATTTGTATTCGTGATTGATTAGTTTCAGAAACATGGTTGCCTCCAAAGAGGGGATTTAATCAAAATAAAATCAGAGGTGACGGAAAAAGGGATTGGTTTTCCGCTCCTGATCCAGTGTGGTGGACTGCATATGGCCGGGATAGACGGTGTAGTTGCCGTCCAGCTCCTCCAGCCGTTTGAGAGATTGCTGCATCTCGACGGTGCTGCCACCCTCAAAGTCGGTGCGTCCGCAGGAGCCGGGAAACAGAGTGTCGCCGGTGAAGAGCGTGTCGTTGACCCGCAGGACTACGCCGCCGGGAGTGTGACCGGGGGTGCGAAGCACCTCGATGGTCAGATTGCCCAGCTTTACCGTATCTCCTTCATCGTAGAAGGAAACCGAGTCTACCTCGCCCATGGGGGCTTGGAACTGACCGCCGGTGACAGCAAGAGGATAGTCTGCCTCGGTGATGTACACCGGCAGACCGGGATATTCCCGCAGCAGATCCGGAACACCCAGAACATGGTCGAAGTGACCGTGGGTCAGCAGAATCATCTTGGGATGCAGACCAAACTCCTTGATGCGCTGCATAATGCGCCCAGCCTCGCAGCCGGGATCAATGATGGCGGCTGCGTTGTCGGCGGTTTCATCCCACAGAAGGTAGCAGTTGGTGTGAATCATTCCTACAGTCAAAGAGTCTACTTTCATCGGACAACCTCGATTCATTTCTTCTTGCCCATCAGCTGATCGGTATCAAAGAGCAGCGTAATCGGCCCGTCGTTGCAGGATTCCACCTGCATATCTGCGCCGAACTCACCGTGCTCCACATGGAAGCCGTGGGCGGTGCATTCAGCCATGAATTTCTCGTAGAGAGGGATGGCTACATCCGGTCGTGCCGCACCGGTAAAGCCGGGACGGCGGGAACGAAGGTCAGCGAAGAGGGTGAACTGGCTGACCACCAGAATCTCGCCGCCTACGGTGGCAAGATTCAGATTCATTTTGCCGTTTTCATCGTCAAATACACGGCAGCCGCAAACCTTGTCTGCCAGTTTGACTGCCTCAGCCTCCGTGTCCTCCGGGGCAATGCCCAAAAGCACCAAAAAGCCGCGGCCGATTTTGCCATTCAAATGCCCGTCAATGGTAACGCTGGCATGGCGTACCCGGGTCACAACCGCCCGCATGCGATCAACCTCTGGAGCGGCTGACGGTCATCACGCCGCTGATGCCGTTGAGCTTGCGCATCACGGCGTTGACTTCCGACTGAGAGCGAACCTGCAGGACGGTGGTAATGACGGCGAAGCCGTCGGGGGTGCTGCGTGCGGACATATTGATTACACGAACCTGAGCGCCGGACAGAGCAGCGGCTACATCCAGCAGCAGATTGGTGCGATCCTTAGCCGTGACATCCAGACTGGTTTCGTAGGATTCCGAACTGGTGTCGCCCCAAGAGACTTTGATCCAGCGGCCGGCCTCTTCCGGTGTGCGCCGAGCTATTGCTGCGTTGGGGCAGTCCTGACGGTGGATGGAAATGCCGTAGCCACGGGTGATAAAGCCCACGATGGGGTCACCGGGCACCGGGGAGCAGCACTTTGCGAATTTGACCAGGAAGTTGTCCAGACCCTCCACAATGATGCCGTTTTTGGAATGGGCCGTTTTCGGCTTGTTGGCAGGAGGTGCGTCGGGCGCGGCAGGTACGTGCATACGGTCGCCGAGAGCCAGCAGCTCCATCTGGGCAGTCTGATCCTTGGACTGCTTGCTCAGACGGGTCAATTCATCCTTGATGCGGAGAGCTGCTTTTGCTGCGGTGGTTCCGCCATAACCGATGGCGGCATAGAGGTCATCCAGAGAACCGAATTTGACCTTTTTCAAAATCTGCGGCAGTACGTCAGGATCGGTGATCTGAGCCAAAGTGAGTCCGTTTCGCTTCATTTCTGCTTCAAAGGAAGCACGGCCGGTGGCTACATTTTCGTCACGGCGTTCTTTCTTGAACCACTGACGGATTTTGTTCTTTGCTTCGTTGCTGGCGCACAGGCTGACCCAGTCACGGCTCGGGCCCTTGGAGGAGTTGGAGGTGATAATCTCCACAATGTCGCCGTTGTGCAGCTTGGTGTCATAAGGGACAATGCGGTGATTTACCTTGGCTCCCACCATACGGTTGCCGATGGCGGAGTGGATGGAGTAAGCAAAGTCGATGGGGGTAGCGCCGGCCGGCAGGTTGACCACATCGCCCTGAGGCGTGAACACAAAGACCTCGTCAGCGAACAGGTCCACTTTCAGAGACTTCACAAATTCCTCAGCGTCGGTGTCCTGCTGGCTTTCCAACAGCTTTCGCACCCATTCGTAGGTAGCTTCGCTGTTGATTTTCTGGTTTGCCATGCCGGACTTGTACTTCCAGTGAGCGGCAATGCCGTACTCTGCCACCTGATGCATCTCCCAAGTACGAATCTGTACCTCAAAGGGAATGCCTTCCTTGCCAATCAGCGTGGTGTGGAGAGACTGATACATGTTGGGCTTGGGGGTGGAAATGTAGTCCTTGAAGCGGTCGGGAACCAGATTGAACATATCGTGGACCTGACCCAGCACATTGTAGCAGTCCACAATGTCATCCACGATGACACGGAAGGCGTACAGGTCGAAAATCTCGTACAGCGTCTTGTGCTGAGTGTACATCTTGCGGTAGATGGAGTAAATGTGCTTGATGCGTCCGTAAATGGTGCAGTGAATTCCTTCCTGATCCAGCCGCTTTTGCAGCTTGGACTGGATGGAGGACATAAACTCCTGATGGACGGCAAACCGGGCGTCCAGCTGGTTTTTGATGTCGTTGTAGCCTACCGGGTCCAGATATTTCAGCGAAAGGTCCTCCAGCTCCCACTTCATCCGCTGCATACCGAGGCGATGCGCCAAGGGAGCGTAGATTTCCATGGTTTCCAGTGCCTTTTCCCGCTGCTTTTTGGGCGTTTGGTATTGCATGGTGCGCATATTGTGCATTCGGTCGCAGATCTTGACCAGAATGACACGGATGTCCTTGGACATGGCCAGCAGCATTTTGCGCAGATTTTCCATCTGCTTTTCCTCACGGCTGGTGTAGTGCACGCGGGTCAGCTTGGTGACGCCCTCGACCAGATCGGCCACGGCCGGACCGAAGCGCTGAGCCACTTCCTCGTGGGTCACGCCGGTGTCCTCAATGGTGTCGTGGATCAGGGCAGCCATGACGCTGTCCTGATCCAGCTCCAGATCGGCGGTGAGCTGAGCCACAGCCAGAGGATGGGTGATATAGGGGCTTCCGTCCTTGCGCAGCTGATTGGAGTGAGCCTTGTCAGCAAAGGTGAAGGCGTCAAACAGCAGCTGCTTATCCAGGGAAGGATAATAGGACTCCACTTTCTTTTCCAGTGCGGTATATTGTTCCAGAATCGGATCCATAAAGATCATCTCCAGTGTTGAACGAAGAATAACAACCTCATGACTCCAGCATTTTGTGCAGGGAAATCATGATGGGGGATTGCTCCAGATTCACCTTGCCGTCGATCTGGCGCAGGGTGATGTGGAGCTGATTGGCCTGCTCCGTAAAGTGGACCAGACCGCACTCCTGAAAGACCTCCAGACAGACCATGGTCCGGGAGAATGCCTCCCGGCTGCCGGTGGCCCGAGCGATGTTTTTGGACAGCTGAGTGGGGGTCTCACGATAGCGATTGCTGGCGGCGTGGGCGGTGAGATAACGCCATACGGCGACAAAATCGCTTCGCTCCGGGAGCAGGATGCCCAGATCACGGCGGGAAAGGAAGTCACCCTGCTTCCAGCGCTGATAGAGCATACGATCCATCTGTGCATGAGAAGGGGAGGCTTTCACATCCGTCAGCAGCAGCTGCACGGAGCAGTTGCCGCGGAACTGATTGATCTGGGGATAAAATGCAAGGTCTGCCCGAGCGCCTGCCTGCAAGCCGGTGTCCTCCGGAGGGCAGGAAAACAGAATTGCATCAAAAGAGGTGTCGCCCACCAGCACACGCAGCTTGGTGTGGCGGCCCTTGCCGACGGGGGTGATGGAAACCACGGAAACGCCGTTGAGGACAAATACCGGCTGGGAGTTGCCGGTGCCGTAAGGTTCCAGCTGCTGCAAATCGACGACATTTTCCAGTGTTAACAGGCTGGCGTCGTCCAAAACAGCATCCACCTGCAAAGACGAGGAGATTTGCTGCGAGGCTTGCCACTGAGCGGCAATCTGCTGCATTTTTTTGCGGAAGGGCACGATTTGATCTTCTGCAATGGTAAATCCAGCGGCAAGCTCATGTCCGCCAAAGCCTTCCAGCAGATCGGAACAGTCCTCCAGCGCACGGAACAGATTGAATTCGCCGTAGGAGCGGCAGGAGCCCTTTCCATGAGCTTCCTCGTCGAGACAAATCATGAAGGTAGGCACACCAAACCGTTCGCTGAGACGAGAAGCCACAATGCCAACCACGCCCTGATGCCAGCTGTGATCGGCCAGAATGATGGCGTGCTCTGCCAATTCCGGATGAGCCTCCAGCAGCTCCAGACATTGGGTGAAGATATTCTGCTCAATGAGCTGACGCTCCCGGTTCAGGTCGCACAGGGTCTGAGCCAGAACGGCGCCCTGCTGGATATCGTTGGTGAGCAGCAGCTCCGCTGCCACCAGAGGACAGCCCATGCGTCCAGCGGCGTTCAGACGGGGAGCGAGAGTGAAACCGATGGAGGTAGAGGAGATGACCTTATCCTCCAGACCGCACTCCCGAATCAGCATCTGCAAACCGGGGCGGTTGGGACGCGCCAGCAAAGCCAGACCCAGCGTGACAATGGCCCGGTTTTCGTCAGTGATAGACATCACATCCGCCACCGTACCGATGGCAGCGAGATCGGCATAACGGTTCAGTATAGCCTCCCGATGTTCCGGGGGAGTGAGAGCCAGCACCAGTTTCAAAGCCACGCCCACACCGGCCAGATGCTTGAAGGGGTAGGGGCAATCCGGGCGGTGAGGGTCCACAACGGCCACTGCGGGGGGCAGCTGCTCTTGACATTCATGGTGGTCTGTCACCACCACATCCATGCCGATGGAGGCGGCAAAGGCCACCTCCTCCACTCCGGTGATGCCGCAGTCCACGGTAATCATCAGGGAGGCACCCTGTTCACGGAGGCGGGCAATGGCATCCGAGGAGAAGCCGTAGCCGTCTTCGATCCGCCGGGGGATGAACCGCAGGCAGTTGGCTCCGCAGCTCTTGAGGTAATCCATCAGGATGACGGTGGAGGTAATGCCGTCCACGTCGTAGTCGCCGTAGACCGCAATAATCTCGCCCCGCTCCAGACCCTGACGCAGCCGGGCCGCCGCCACCTCCATGTCCCGCAGCAGCAGCGGGGACAGCAGGGGCTCCCGGGTGGGGGAGAGGAGGACAGCGGCCTCCGCCTCCGTCCGCACCCCACGGCCCGCCAGCAGTCCCGCCAGCAGGGGGGGCAGTCCGGCCTCCTCCAGCCGCTGTTGGGCCTGCGGGCAGGCGGGGGCCACCTTCCATTCCTTATATTTCATTGGCGGCGGCCTCCCTTCGCTTCCCAGCCCCGGAAAAG